>NZ_JBARCR010000412.1:0-7851 GCF_049794275.1 Trebonia sp. | reverse complement strand
AGGTCGAACGCCTGACGGTAGGCCGCGGCGGCCTCCACGGGACGACCCAGCCGGCTCAGCAGGTCCGCCTTGATCGCGGGCAGGTACTGGTATCCCGACAGCCGCTCGTCGCCTTCAAGCCGCTCGACCTCCGCGAGCGCAGCCTCCGGGCCCGCGACCATGGACAGGGGCACGGCGCGGTTGAGCGCCACGACCGGGGACGGCCACACCTGCAGCAGCCTGTCGTACAGGGCGACGAGCTGCGGCCAGTCGGTCTGGTCGTACGCCGGCGCCTCGGCGTACAGCGATGCGATCGCCGCCTGCAGCACGTACCGCCCCGGCGGGGCGGCCCGCAGCGAGCTGACGATCATCGCGTCGGCCTCGGCGAGCGCGGCGCGGTCCCACCGGGACCTGTCCTGGTCCTTCAGCCGGAGCAGACGGCCGTCCGCGTCGACCCGGGTGGCCCGCCGCGCGTCGGTGACCAGCAGCAGCGCGAGCAGCCCGCGGGCCTCGGCGTCGCCGGGCATCAGGTCGCACAGCATCCGTGCCAGATGCATCGCCCGGTCCACCAGGTCACCGCGCACCAGCAAAGCGCCGGTCGGCGCGGTGTGGCCGGTGGTGAACAGCAGGTGGATGACGGCGAGGACGGCGCGGAGCCGCTCGGAAAGGTCGGCGGGGCGGGGGACGCGGTAGGGGATCCGCGCGGTGGCGATCTTCTTCTTCGCCCGGGTGATCCGTGCCGCCATCGTCGGCTCGGTCACCAGGAACGCCCGTGCGATGTCCGGGACCGGCAGTCCGCAGACCAGCCGGAGGGTCAGCGCCGCCTGGGCTTCCTGCGCAAGGGCCGGGTGGCAGCAGACAAAGATCAGCCGCAGCCGCTCGTCAGGGACGGCCTCGCTGAGCTGTTCCGCGTCACGCTCCTCCGGATGAACCGGCTCCTCCTCCTCGTCGTCCACCACGAGCAGCGGCAGCCGCGACCGCAGCGCCGCGTCCCGGCGGATCGCGTCGATCGCACGCCGTTTCGCGGCGGTGGTGAGCCAGGCGCCCGGGTTGTCCGGGACCCCGGACCTGTCCCACGCCGTCATGGCGGAGGCGTACGCGTCCTGGACGCATTCCTCGGCGAGGTCCAGGTCCCGCGCGACGCGCGCCGTCGCGGCGAGCACCCTGGCCCACTCGCGGCGGTGCGCGTCGGCGAGCGCCGCCTCGACCTCGGTCACCCGTCGGCCCGCCCAGGGCCCGAGTCCCGCTGCACGAAGCCGCCGCCGTGCACCGGGCGGATCTCGACGCCGCCGCCGTCCCGCACGACGGGGTTGGTCCTGGCGATGGCGATGGCCGCGTCCAGGTCCGGCGCCTCGATCACGTAGAACCCGGCGATGACCTCCTTGGAGTCGATGAACGGCCCGTCGGTGATCGCGTCGGCGCGGATGGAGGTCGCCATGTCCCGCGGCGTCAGCGCGTAGGCCATCACCAGCGCACCGCTGCTGGTCAGCTCCTCCGCGTGCGCGTCGGAGGTCGCGGTGTCCTCGGGTGTCGCGTCGGGGCGGTGGGCGGAGTCGTGGGCGTAGATCAGGATCGCGTACTGAGCCATGGTGGCTCTCCCTTCAAGCTCTCGGCCTGTTCACCCGTACGTCGGACGGATCGCGCGGAATCGACAGGCGACTCCCGCCGGCTTCTCCGCTTTTCATCATCCCGAACGGGCCCGTGGTGACTGCCCCGGCCCAGGAAATCTGTCACGGGATTATCTACCAATAGACGTATCCTGGCGGCATGGCCGTCACAGCTTCCCCCGTCAGCCAGCGCGAGCGCCAGGTTATCGACCTGAGCTTCCTGCTGAACCACGCGTCGCACGTCCTGGCTACCCGGATGACCGCGGCGTTCGCCGAGATCGGCATCACGCCGCGCGACTACTGCGTGCTCGCCCACGCCATGTCCGGCGAGTACACCCAGATCGAGCTGGCCAAGCTGTCCGACCTGGACAAGACCACGATGCTCAACACCCTCGACGAACTCGAGCGGGCCGGCTACGCGGTCCGCAGGCCGTCGCCCGCGGACCGCCGGGTCCGGATCGTCGCGGTCACCCCGGCCGGCGCCGGCCTGGTCGCCACTGGTCACCAGGTCGCCGACCGGGTGCACGGCGAGGTGCTCGACGCGCTGCGTCCGCAGGAGCGGCAGGCGTTCACTGGCGCGCTCACCGGCCTGGTGGCCGGACTGCTCGCCGAGCCGGTCGAGTGCGATCGGCCAGTGCGGAGGGCGCGAGTGCCCGGCTAAGCCGTGCCCCGGCGGACAGCCCAAAGGCCGTCCGTTAAGAGATTGTCTGTCTTTAGATCATCTGTTACGGTCGCTCTATGCTTCGTTCTCGCTGGTTCGCGCTCGTCATCCTGTGCGCGGCCACCCTGATGATCATCCTCGACGGCACGATCGTGACCGTCGCGCTGCCCGTGATCCAGGCCGACCTCGGGTTCACCCCGGCCAGCCTGAGCTGGGTCATGGACTCCTACCTGATCGCGTTCGGCGGCCTGCTGCTGCTCAGCGGCAGGCTGGGGGACCTGCTCGGCCGCAAGCGCATGTTCCTGGCTGGCCTGGCCGTGTTCACCCTCGCCTCGCTGGCCTGCGGGCTGGCCGCTGGCCCAGGGACGCTGATCGCCGCCAGGTTCGTGCAGGGCATCGGCGGCGCGATGGCGTCGTCGGTCACGCTGGGCATGATCGTCCGGCTGTTCACCCAGCCCGACGAGCAGCGACGGGCGATCGGCGCGTTCTCCTTCGTCGGCGCGGTCGGCGCCTCGGCCGGCCTGATCATTGGCGGCCTGCTCGTGCAGCTGGCGAGCTGGCACTGGATCTTCTTCGTGAACGTGCCGATCGGCGTGCTCGCCGGGATCGCCGGCTGGCGGCTGCTGGCCGCGGACCAGGGCATGGGGCTGCGCGCCGGGGCGGACGCGCTCGGCGCGGCCGCAGTCACCGTCGGCGTCATGCTCGCCGTCTACGCCATCGTCCAGCCCGCGGCCTGGTGGGCCGGTGTCGTCGCGGTCGCGCTGCTCGCCGGCTTTGTCCTCAGGCAGGCCACCGCCAGGACGCCGCTGCTCCCGCTGCGCGTGTTCGCCTCCCGCAGCGTGTCCGGCGCCAACCTCTCCCAGTTGTTCATCATCGGCGCCGCGATGGGATTCCAGGTGATCGTCACGCTCTACATGCAGCGGGTGCTCGGCTTTCGCCCGGCCGCCGCCGGCCTGGGGCTGTTTCCGGTCGCCGCCGTCATCGCGGCGGTGTCGCTCGGCCTGTCGGCGCCGCTGATCGGCCGGTTCGGCGCCAGCCGGGTGCTGGTCAGCGGGCTGGTGATGATCACAGCGGCGCTCGCGCTGCTCACCCAGATCCCGGCTCACGCCGATTACGCGACCTCCCTGCTGCCGCTCCTCGTCGTCTTCGGCCTCGGCGGCGGCCTCACGCTGCCCGCCGTGACCACCCTCGGCATGGCAGGCGCCACCGACGCCGACGCGGGCCTGGTCTCCGGCTTGTTCAACACCGCGCAGCAGGTCGGCGGAGCGCTCGGCCTCGCGCTGCTCACGACGCTGGCGGCCGGCCGCACCGGAACCGGCCCAGCGTCCCAGACGGCCCAGGCGCTCACCAGCGGCTACCACCTCGCCTGGGCGGTCGGCGCCGTCCTCGGCGCCGCCGCCATCGCCGTCGCGGTGATCGTGCTGCGCTCCCCGCGCCGACGCCAGCACGACGTCACCCGCCTCGCCGGCGAGGAGGCGTCACAGGTGCCCGCTTCCTCTTGAACCTGGACCGCGGTCCAGGGCTTACCGTCGTGTTATGGCGATCGATCAGCCCGCCGGCGCGCTGTCCGTCGGGCAGCTGGCAGCGCGCGCCGGGGTGCGCACGGACACGATCCGGTACTACGAACGGGCCGGACTGCTCCCGGAGCCACGCAGGACCGACGGCGACCACCGCAGGTACGGCGCGGCCGACCTGGACCGGCTGCTGTTCATCAGGGGCGCGCAGCGGCTCGGGCTGCGGCTCGCCGAGATCCGCGACCTGCTCGCCGTCCGTGACACCGGTACCTGCCCCTGCGGCCCGGCCGAGGCGGTGCTGCGCGAGCACGTCAGCGAGATCGACAGGGAGATGGCCCGGCTGGGCGCGCTGCGGGCCGAGCTAACCGGCATGCTCACAGCCATGCCAGGCCCCGGCTGCCCGGATCCGGTGCCAGGCACCTGGTGCGCGCCGGGACAGGCCGCGAACGCGGAAGGAGGTGACCGTGATGTGCTCGTGCTGCGATGACCCGACCTGCGAGGGCTGCTCATGCTGCGGCTAACCGCGAGAACTAGCCCTTAAAGACGGTCCCGCCCCGAGGCGCCAGGGCGGGGCCCTACACCTCGCCCTTACACCTCGCCCTTGAACTCCGCGGGCGGCCCCTCCTGCGGCCCGATGACCGGCTCGAACGCCGCAGAATACGCCGCGAACCGCCGCCGCCACGCATCCGGCTCCGCCGCCGTCCCGGCCAGCCGGTCCAGGCAGTCCTCCCAGCCCGCCGCGTTCCGCGCCGCCCAGCTCGCCTGCAGCTCGTCGGTGAGGACCAGCCGGGTGCCAGCGCCCTCAACGGACAGCTCGAACCGCAGCACCTCGTCCTCGCCCCAGGTGTACGACAACAGCCGGGGCTCGTCTACGGCGAGCACCGTGCCGGTGAGGGTCATGTCGATGACGTCGGCGGGGAACGGGAACGTGATCGCCGCGCCGACCGCCCACCGGCCGCCTTCGACGATCACGTCGCACGGGAACCACGCCTTGAGCTGCTCCCGCTCGGTGATCGCCCGCCAGACCACCGCCGGCGGATCGGGCAGGTACCGCGAAAGGCGCACCGCCGGCTTGGCGCCGGTCGTGTCGAGGGTGCCGTCGGTCATGCGTTCCTCCTGTGGTCCAGGTGCTCCTCGAGCCGGTCGAGGTGGCCGGCCCAGAGCGCGCGATAGCCGGCGAGCCACGCGTCGAGCTCGGCCAGCGGTTCGGGACGGATCCGGTACAGGCGGCGCTGCGCGTCGGCGCGGACCTCGACGAGCCCGGCGTCCTTCAGCACCCGCAGGTGCTTGGACACGGCGGGCTGGCTCATCCGCAGCCGCGCCACCAGGTCGCCCACGGGCAGCTCGCCGTCCCGCAGCAGGTCGAGGATCTCCTGCCGCCGCGGCTCAGCGAGCACCTGCAGCGTGGTGAGCGTCGCCATACCAGGAATCATGCTCCGTCAGGTATATAACTGTCAAGGCATATAAGATCACAAGGCGGTGAGCTAGGCTACGCCGCCGGCATTGCTAGGGGTCCAGACCCGGGCTCTCCAGGAACACTCGCTCTCGGGTGTAGATCGCGGCCGCTTGTGTGCGGGTGCGGACTTCGAGCTTGTCGTAGACGTGTTCAAGGTGCTTGCGGACGGTCCCGGGGCTGACGAAGAGCGCTTGCGCGATCACGGCGTTCGTCTCACCCGCGGCAGCCCTGGCGAGGACGACCCGTTCGCGTGGCGTGAGGCGCAGTAGCCTCATCCGAGCCGCCGCGGTGGAATCCATGAGCGCCGGATAGGTCCTTCGCGCGAGAGCGTTGCGCCGCAGCTGTCCCAGGTGCGGGACAAGGCGCTCGAGGGTGCGGCGATCGGTCTCGGTGAACCTGCTCCTGGTGGTGTCGAATACAAGCGACGCGCCGGTTGCCCTGCCGGTTGGCAGGAACACTTTCATCACGGCCCTGACCCCGAGCGGCTTGCAGACCTCGGCGTAGAGCCCCCGGCGGCGAAATTCGCGATCGCTGATGAAATCGGAGATCGCCAGAGGCCGCCCGAGCCATTCGCGATTGGGCAGCGAGTTCGCGCGCGGTGCCCCGCCGGCGAGTGGATCATCGCTTCTGACCTGCGGGTATGCATCCCAGACCGGCAAGATCGATGCCGGGTCATCGGCGGCCAGCGAGAACTCCAGCAGATCCTGCGGATCCCACTCCAGATAGCTGACCGCATCGCACCGGACCACCCTGCGCATGCCGACGAGGACGTTCGCGGGGAACGGCGTAGTGCCCTCGTCCGCGACCGCCTCCAGCAGGAAGTCCACCAGCGCCTCGTGGCGGTCTGCGCGCATCCTCAACACCCTCATCAGGAAAATACGCCGATCGACCCATTACCGCCAGCCCAGAGGACCGCTTCGATTACCGCTAAGCACCAAGAAAGGCCATGAAGGGAGGCCGTCATGAACCCCATCCGCCGCATCCACCGCATCCGCCGTCCCGCTGCCGTGCTGGCCGGCCTGGCCGCCGCCCTGGCGGCCTTCGGCACCCCGCCCGCGTTCGGCAGCACCCACCCAGGCACCCCGCCCGATAGCGGCCTGGCCGCCTGCGCGTATCCGCTGAGTACGCACCACGTCACCGCCGCCGACTACCGGCAGATCCGCGCCCAGTTCGCCGGCTCACGCTGGCCGGACCTGCGTACCGCTGGCACCGACTACGTGGACCTGGCCGTGCAGCTGCTCACCGCGAGAGGGACGGACGGATACGAGACCGTCTGGTTCTACCAGCGGCTGGCCGCCACCTGCGCCCAGCACGGACGGTGAAAAGAATGAGCATCCGCGAATATCTCGTCAAGGCATGCCAAGACGACGCGCTGCGAGCCGGCGAGCGAGACCGCCAGCTCCTGGAGGCGCGACGAGCGCGCATAGCGGGCCGGCATCATCAAGATCCTGCCGTTCCCGCCGCTGCCATCGCTCCGGTCGCTCGGGTAAGGCGGCTGGCCCGGCTGATGCTCCGCCGTGCTACGGCATAGGACGTAGCCGTTCAATGCCGGAACGCGGGCATCACCTCGGTGGCGAACAGCTCCGCCGACTGGCGGGTCTCGTCGAACGTCATGTCGCCGAAGGCGAGCTCGATCGCGACGTAGTTGATGCCGCCGACGTCGCGGTGGTGCGCCACCCAGTCGCGGGCGCCCGCCGGGTCGCCCGCGTAGAAGTGCCCGGTCGCGTGGATGCCCTCGTAGGTGTCCGCCGGCAGGACCGGCGGGTGCGGCAGGTCGTACCGCTTCCACAGCGACTCGAAGTTCGCCACGAACCCGGTGAACGCCCGGTTGGCGATCTTCATCGCCTCCTCGTTCGTGGGGGCGACGACGACGGACCTGGTAATCCCGAGCGGCGGCACGTCGGCCTCCGCGCGGCCCAGCGACGCCCATTCCGCCCGGTACGCGTCGGTCAGCGGCCGCACGGCCGGCGACGGCACCAGCGCCATCATCGGCATGCCGAGCCGCGCGCACCAGAGTGCCTTTTCCAGTGTCCGCGTCCCGTACCACAGCGGCACCGGGTCCTGCACCGGCTGGGTTACCACCGGCGCGTTCGTGATGTCGTAGTACTTCCCGTGGAAGTCGACGGAGGCCGCGCCGGACAGGCCCATCCGCAGCACCGCGAACGCCTCGTCGAACCGCTCCTGCGTCTCTTCTCCCGGCACGCCGTGGAAGCCGGTCTCGATCGGCGAGATGCCGCGCCCGACGCCGAGGTCGAGCCGCCCGCCGGTGAGCTGGTCCAGCGTGCACGCCTCCTCGATCACGCGCATCGGGTGGTACAGCGGCAGGATCGAGATCAGCGTGCCGAGCCGGATGACCGAGGTGCGCTGCGACGCCGCGGCCAGCATCAGGTGCGGCGACGGGGTGATGCCGAGCGGAGTCCCGTGGTGCTCGGCCATGTGGTAGGCGTAGTAGCCCAGCCGCTCATACTCCTCGACCAGCGCGAGCCGCTCGGCTAGCTGCTGCGTGGTCGGCCGCCCGGAGGCGTCGTTGTGGTCAAAGACCCCGAAGCGCATCATCGCCCTCCCGGCAGTGGAGCTTGCGGCCGCGACGGTCACCACGAGGCCGTTCCGGATAATGCTCTTAAATACCCCCTT
>NZ_JBARCR010000411.1:0-1759 GCF_049794275.1 Trebonia sp. | reverse complement strand
CCTGCGCACTTCTTGTCGGAGGTCATCGCCACGATCGGGCTGCTGCTGGTGATTTTCGCGCTGGCCCGGTCCGGACGCGCCCGGTCCGCCCCCGCGGCGGTCGGCGCCTACATCGGCGCGGCGTACTTCTTCACCTCCTCCACCAGCTTCGCCAACCCGGCCATCACCATCGGCCGGATGTTCTCGGACACCTTCGCGGGCATCACCCCGTCCTCGGTCCCGCCCTTCATCGCCGCGCAGATCCTCGGCGGTGTCCTAGCCGCCGGGATCATCAAGGCGCTATACCCCGCCATCACGCCAGCCGACGCCGCCGACATCATCGTCCCCCACAACAGTGCGGGACGGGCACCGGCCAGCGCGGCACCTCACAGCGCCTCGCTGTCCCCGGACGGCGCGCAAGGCCCGGCCCACTGACCCGACACCTAGAGGAGCCTGCCATGCACCTGGTCATGATCGGCGGCAGCGACGCCGGTATCAGCGCCGCGCTGCGGGCCCGGGAACTCGACCCGGCCACCGATGTCACGGTGGTCCTTGAGGACGCCTATCCGAACTTCTCCATCTGCGGCATCCCCTATTACGTCTCCGGCGAGGTCCCCCACTGGCGCAACCTGGCCCACCGTACCGTCGCCGACCTAGAGGCCGCCGGGATGCGGCTGCGGCTGGACACCACCGCCCGGCGCATCGACGTGCCCGGCCGCAAGCTCCTAGTCACCTCCGCTGACGGCAGCGAGGAACTGCTCGGCTACGACAAGCTCATCGTCGGCACCGGCGCCGTCCCGGTCCGCCCCCCGATCCGCGGCCTGGCCGGACCGGGTGCCCTCGGCCCCACCGACGGGGTCCACCTGCTGCACTCGATGGGCGACACCTTCGCCGTCATGGCCACCCTGGAGCAGGCCGCCCTGGCCAGCGCGGTGATCGTCGGCGCTGGGTACATCGGCCTGGAGATGGCGGACGCGCTGACCGTCCGCGGGCTCCGTGTGACGCAAATGGAGCAGCTGCCCGAGGTGCTGCCAACGGTTGATCCGGAGCTGGGCGCGCTGGTCCACGCCGAACTGGCCGCCCATGGGGTGGAGGGGCTCACGGGCACCACCGTCCAGGCGATCAGCAAGGCCCCGCCCGGCCAGGCCGGGCGGCTGGAAGTCCAGGCCACCGCGGCTGACGGCTCGGCCGTGACCCGCGCGGCGGACATGGTGCTGGTCGTCGTCGGGGTGCGGCCCGAGACCACCCTGGCCGCCGACGCCGGGGCCGCCCTCGGCGTCAAGGGCGCGATCACGGTCGACCCCGGCATGCGGACCAGCCTGCCCGATGTTTTCGCCGCCGGGGACTGCGTGGTCACCCACCACCGGCTGCTCGGCGTGACCTACCTGCCGCTGGGCACCACCGCGCACAAGCAGGGCCGGGTCGCCGGGGAGAACTCGCTCGGCGGGAACCGGCAGTTCGCGGGCAGCCTCGGCACCCAGGTGGTGAAGATCTTCGACCAGGCCGCCGCCCGGACCGGGCTGCGCGACCACGAAGCCCAGCCGGCCGGGTTCGACCCGGTCACGGTTGGCTCGCAGGCCGATGACCATAAGGCCTACTATCCCGGCAGCCACCGCATGACGATGCGCGTGACCGGCGACCGGGCCACCGGGCGACTGCTCGGCCTGCAGCTGTTCGGCCACAAGAACGCCGAGATCGCCAAGCGCATCGACATCGCCGCCACGGCGATCTTCCACGGCATGACCGTCGACGCCGTCAGCGACCTGGACCTGTCCTACAC
>NZ_JBARCR010000410.1:0-2664 GCF_049794275.1 Trebonia sp. | reverse complement strand
GATGATGGCCTCGGCCCCGCTGACCATCCGCATCGACCTTGATTCGGCGCCCTAGCCGGTCTCAAGAGGTTCTACGCGGCCCGGCTATTTGACAGCTCACACACCTGCTCGGCCGGATCCTTGCCGTCCTGCGCCTCGCACGGGCATCACCCGCGGCCTCCGGCCAGGTAGGTAACCCGGCGGGCGATATTGAGGGCGTGCGCGCCAAGCCGCTCATAGCAACGGCCTACCAGGGTCATTGTCATCGTCGCCGGGATTGCCGTCCGTCCCGATGCGAGCTCGGCTGCCAGGCTGGCGAGCAGCGCGGTCATCTCCTCTTGCTGCCCGGTTAGGGCAGACGCGGCGGAGTGGTTGCGGTCGTACCATGAGTCGGCCGCTTGGCGCCACATGGCGGAGGCGAGGTCTCCCATCCGCCTGGCCAGGTCGCGGGCAGCCGGTGTCAGGTCCTCGGCGAGGGAAGGCCCGACGTGGGAGGCGAGCTGCATGACCAGGTCATGGGAGCGCTCGAGTTCGGGCGCGATCCGCAGTACAGACAGCAGGAACCGCAGGTCGGAGGCAACAGGGGCCTGCAGCAGGAGCTCGCGCCCGGCCAGCTCCTCGACCTGCCGGTACAGTGCGTCAACGAACTGCTCGCGCTGAGCCAGGGCTGTCGCCATGTCGCCGCGCCCGTCGAGAAACGCCTGGGTTACGGCGGGCAGGTCCTCGGCGACCATGCCGAACAGCTCGATGATCTTGGCCTCGATTGCCTCCAGCGTGCGGTCGAACCCGCTGCGGGCCGCGTTCATCATGTAGTTCAGGTTACTCGCCGCCGACTTACAGGTTAACGAGAGATGAACGAAAATGGTCCTTCAGGCGAATCCATCGACCCGCGCCTGCCGGTGTGTGCCGGGATGCCGGACCCGGCGGACAGTACGATCAGGTGATGGCCGAAGTCCGGGAGTGCGCGCAGTGCGGGACTCCCTTCACCCCGAGACGCGAGCACGCCCGATTCTGCTCCACCCGCTGCCGGGTGACATGGAACCGCGAGCACGCCGGAGTCGCCGCCGCCCCCGCCGTCGCGATCGACTGGTCCGTCACGGCGATGACCGAGGCCGCCGGGCGGCTTGCCGCCGCCCGTGACTGGGACCCGGCCCGTCTGGCAGCGGCCGTGGCCGAGGCGGTGTGGTGGGTCACGCTGGTCGACGCGACCCTGGTCCGCTACCATCCGCGCGACTACGAGGCCGCTCTGGCCAGCGAGGACGTGCGGCGGCGGAAGACCGAGCAGGCCCTCGAAGGGCTCCGCTACGTCCGCAACCAGCTGGGCAAGTCCGCCGACCCGGCCGGGTTCGTCTGCCTTACCTCAGGTGAGGGCACCACCGCCTGGACATGGCGCCCGCAGCCCGAACCCCAGCTCGGAGAGCTCACGCCACGGGCCCGCCGGTGGGAGTTGAGCCGGTACCACGCCTACCAGGCGCGGCTCGCCGGGCGTGGCATCGCCCGGACCTTCACCCGCTGCACCGACTTCCTCGCCCAGGCCGCGAGCCCCGCCAGCGCCGGCACCGCGCACGCAGGCGGCAGGTAGCCAGGTTCCTGTTGCCAGCGTGCATAACATGGCGTGATGGCGGATATCCGAGAGCGCGATCAGCCTGGCACCGTCCCCAGGCCGCGACGCGACGGCGGCGGCCGCGGCACGAGAACGGGCAGCCCCGGCAGCCAGGATGCCGGGGAAGACGCGCTCGCCTGGTCGGTTGCCGCCATGTCCGGGGCGCTGCGCCGGATCGGCGATTCCAGCGGGGCGGACGTTCCGCAGGCGGTCGCGGCGGCCACCGAGGCCGTGTGGTGGGTCACCGTTGTCGATGCCGCCATCACCCGCCATTATCCTGCCGCGTACGGTGGCGCCCTCGCCGCACTCGACCCCGCAGCACGCAGAGCTGTGGAACGGTCCGTGGCCGGGCTCCGATTCATCCGAGGCCAGCTCGGCTACAGCGCCGATCCCGGTGACTTCATCCAGCCCGCTCCCGGCGCCCCGGCTGCGGCTTGGACCTGGCGGTCCGTTCCCCCGCCCTCCCCTCAGCGCGGCACGGTGCGAGACACCAGCCCCTACCGCGAATACCGGACACAGCTCGCCGGCCGGCCTCTCACGGAAGCACTCACCCTGACCGCCGGCTTCCTCTCCCGCATCCACACCGCCATCGGCAATCGCAGGCGTGGTACTGCCGGACAGGTCCCGTCAGCGCATATCGAGGCTTCCCGCCGTGCAATGCCAGTACGGCCCTGACCAGGGACGAACGCCGCCGAGCTGGGGACTGTCTTGCTTCAGCAAGAGGGAGCGTCCTCCCAGCCCCAGTGCTTAGGATCATGCGTGCCCACTCCCGCTACTTGCCCTCTCGTCGAGGTAACGGATGAGCGAGGTCGATCCGGCCCGGTGCTATGCGGAATCGGCCACCCGCAGCGGCTGAGGGACCACCGCAGGCGTGCTGGCGTGCATGTCTTCCAGGCTGCGCCCGGCCGGTTCGGGCAGCACCAGGGTGAGCGCGAAGCCGAGCACCGCTATCCCGGCGGTGAGCAGCAGCGTGCCGCGCAGGCCGAACCAGTCGTTGAGCAGCGGGAACAGGAAGACGCCGATGAACGCGCCGAGTTTCCCGATGCCCGCGGAGATGCCATGCCCGGTCGCGCGCATGGTGA
>NZ_JBARCR010000409.1:0-6746 GCF_049794275.1 Trebonia sp. | reverse complement strand
GATCATGTCCGGGAACCCCTCATAGACCTGGTCGATGCCCGAGAGGCTCAGCCCGTCCTGCTTGAACAGCGAGCCGAACAGCACCTGGCCGACGTTGTTGGCCGTGTTGATCCCGACCTTGGCGTGGTACTTCGTGAGGTCCGCCACGGTCTTGATGCGGGACTTGGGCATCACGTAAATCGCCTGATTGCCCTGCTGCATATGCGACCCGTCCGCGATGATGCGCAGGTCGATGGACTTGCCGTGATAGCTATGGGAGATCTGGGCCAGGACGAACGAGACGTAGTTCCCGACGATGATCTGGGCCTTGCCGGTCTGCAGGTCTGCCATGCCGGGTTCGCCGCCCAGGATCGGGACGATCTTGATGTTCAGCCCCTGCTGCCGGAAGTACCCCTTCTGGTTGGCGATGTACAGCCCGGCCTCATCGGCGGTGGGCACCGCGTCCACCACGATGCTGCTCACCTCGGGCGCCGGTCCAGAGGGAACGCCGCTGCCGCTCGACGAGCAGCTGGCCAGCGTGACAACCGGAATGCCGACCAATAGGGGATATAGAAGTTTGTGAATCAGCCGCATGATTCTCTCCTTGTCAGCGGGAGAATAGATCACGAAGCGCCGCCAGGTGCACACATTCGCTCTTTGCGGTAAAAAATCCGTCCTTCCCGATATGCCTGAAGAGCGGCCAGAAGATCGCGTGGCGGGAGCGGCGCGGTGATCTTCTGGGCGGGCGGCGATAGAGTGACGCACATGGCTGAGACCGATCTTGAAAACCCCAAGGTGCCGCCGGCTGTGCTGGTCACCCAGATCGAGAACACGCGCGCCGATCTCGCGCGGACCATCGATGAGATCGCCGACCGGGTGCTTCCCGCTAACGTGGCCCGGCGCGCCACCGACCGCGTCCGCGAGAAGATCAGCCAGATCGACCCGCTGGTCGGCGGCGCGGTCGCCCTCGCCGTCGTCAGCGTCACCTGCTTCGTCGTCTGGCGCCGCTTGCGCAAGTAGCCGCCGCTAGCCGCCGCCGGCCGCTCAGCCAGCGCTCTTGGTCAGCTCCTCGTACTCGGCGGCGGTGAGCAGCCCGGGCGGCAGCGCCGCCTCGCCGCCGGAACCGGCCGGGATCCGGACCCGGAACATCCAGCCCGCTCCGTATGGCTCCGCGTTGACCAGGCCGGGGTCGTCGTCAAGTTCCTCGTTCGCCTCGACGACCTCGCCGTCCAGGGGGGAGTAGAGGTCGCTCACCGACTTCGTCGACTCGACCTCGCCGCACGGCTCGCCTGAGGTCACCGCGGCGCCGGCGGCCGGCAGCGACACGTACACCACATCGCCAAGCTGCTGTGCCGCGTAGTCGGTGATCCCGACGGTGGCGGTGTCGCCGGCGATCGACACCCACTCATGCTCCTCGGTGTAGTGGAGCTCGGCGGGAACGCTCATCGTTGCTTTCTCCTGTCGTAAAACGGCAGCTCTGTCAGGTCGGCCGGCTCTGTCGTGCCGCGGACGTCGATCCCGAACGGGCCCGTGGCGCCTGTCGCGACGTACGCCATCGCGATCGGCGTGCCCAGCGTCGGTGAGGGGGCGCCGCTGGTCACCACGCCGACTTCGGCGGATCCTGACAGCACGGCGTAGCCGTGCCGCGGCACCCGCCGCGACCTGGCGACCAGGCCGATAAGCGTGCGCCGCGGGCCTTCCGCCGCCCGCTCCTCGAGCGCCGCCCGGCCCACGAAGTCACCGGGCTTGTCCAGTCGCACCACTCGCCCCAGCCCCGCCTCATATGGTGTCATCTCCGGGCCGAGTTCGTTGCCGTACAACGGCATCCCGGCCTCCAGCCGGAGCGTATCGCGGGCGGCGAGCCCGGCCGCCGGGAGGGCGGGCGTCCCGGCCTCGCCATCGCGCGACGCCGCCTCCGACAGCGCCGTCCAGACCCGCTCCGCGTCGCCGGCCGCGCAGTAGATCTCGAAGCCGTCCTCGCCGGTGTACCCGGTGCGCGCCACCCACGCGGGGCAGCCGCCGACCGTCCCTGAGGCGCCCGCGTAGTAGCGCATGCCCTCGAGCGGGAGATCGGTGACGCGGGAGAGGATGCCGGGAGCGTTCGGACCCTGAATGGCGATCAGCCCGGTGACCTCGGTCTCGTCTTGCACGACAGCACCGGCGCAGCGCCGCTGCAGTTCCCCGAGCACCACAGCGGTGTTCGCCGCGTTGGCGACGACCAGGAACCGGTCGGGCGCCTGCCGGTAGATGACCAGGTCGTCGAGGACGCCGCCGTCCGGCGCGCACAGCATCGTGTAGCGGGCGCGGCCAGGGGCGAGCTGCGACGGCCAGCCGCAGACCGCGTAGTCGAGCGCCTCGGCGGCGCCGGGACCGGTCACCGCGATCTCACCCATGTGCGACAGGTCGAACAGCGCGGCGCCGGACCTGACGGCGTTGTGCTCGGCGGTCTCGCTGCCGTAGCGCAGCGGCATCAGCCAGCCGGCGAAGTCGGTCATCGTCGCGCCGAGCCGCTCGTGCACCGCCTGCAGCGGACTATGCCTTAGTTCCGCTTTGTCGCCGGATGCTGTGTTTCCAGATTGAGAGGGCACTCAGGAATGGTATGCCGTAGTCATGGACAAGCTCACCTCGCAGCAGGTCACGGCGGAACTCGGCACGACCCCCGGCTGGGACGTGGCGGACGGGCAGCTCACCAGGACGGTGACCCGCAAGGACTTCCGTGACGCGCTGCTTTACGTCAACGCGATCGGCTACCTGGCCGAGCAGGCGAACCACCACCCGGACATCGCCATCACCTCCTGGAACAAGGTGACGCTGCACCTGGTCACCCACTCCGCCGGCGGCCTCACCGCCAAGGACTTCGCGCTCGCCCGCCAGATCAGCGAACTGGGCTGACGCTGGCCTGCCGGTACGGGGCCCCGCGCGGCCCGCTGACCGCATTCGCCCACGTCGGCCGAACGGTGCTGAACAGCTTCACAGAAATTTCCCCATTAGTCACCGCAAGGCCATTTACCGCCGCAACAGGGACTGACATCGTGGCCACCGGGAGGTTTCAATGGCCACATTCAAGCCAGGGCGGCGGATAACGGCTATCGCCGGATCCGCCGCGCTGCTCGCGGGTCTCGGCATCGCCGGCACCGTCGGGACAGCGCATGCGGCGGCGTCGTCGGCCGCGGGAAAGACAGGTAACTCAACCGTCTCGTGCAAGCTTGGTAACGGTATCCAGCACGTTGTGCAGCTCACGTTCGACAATGTGCACTTTTTCCGGGATAACCCGAACGTGCCGTCCGATCTCGAGCTCATGCCGAACCTGCTCAACTTCTTCACCAGCAACGGCACGATGCTCTCCAACAACCACACCCCGCTGATCGCGCATACGGGCGACGACATCCTGACCACGGAAACCGGCCTGTACGGCGACCGGCAGGGCGTGGGGATCTCCAACAGCTACCGGACGTACAACGCCGACGGCCCGGGCGGGACGTTCAACACCACCGACCCGGCTAGCGCGTTCGCGTACTGGACCGACCCGATCTTCGACACCGCCGCCACGCCGAACGCCAGCCACGACACGAACCCGAACCTGGTCTACTCCCCCGTTCCGCCCGCCACCGCCGCGACCCCGGTCACGCCGGACACGAACACCCCGGCGCCCTGGGTCCCGTACACCCGGGCCGGCTGCAACGTCGGCGAGGTCGGGGTCGCGAACGCCGAGTTGGAGAACACCGCGGTGGACATCCCCAAGGTGTTCGGCGTGAACTCGCCAGAGAACAACCAGCTCACCAGCGACAAGGACTCCTTCAAGGACCAGGAGACCGCCGACTACGTCGGCATCGGGGTGCACTGCGCCCGGGGCGCCGCGTTCTGCGGGGACGCCACCGCGGTCAAGTTCGGCCAGACCACGCCGAGCAAGACCGCGGTGTCCGACCTGCTGCCTAGCGAGCCGGGCGGGTACAGCGGCTTCCAGGCGCTGATGGGGCACAAGTACGTCGCCCCGCAGCTCGGCGCCGGCAAGCCTGACGTCACGCACGACGGCTACCAGGTCACCAACGCCGCAGGCAACCTGGTCGACCTGAACGGCAACCAGATCAACGGCGACTTCCTCAGCACCCCCGGTTTCCCGGGCTTCGGCCCGATCAACGCGGCCCAGTCGCTGGCCTACGCGGCCGACATGCTGGAATCCGGCGTGCCGGTGGTGAATGCCTACATGGCCGACCTCCACGGGAACAACGTCTCGAGCCTGGCGGCCTGCCAGGGCGCGCCGGCCGCGCTCGGCAGCGGCTCCGCCTGCTACATCGCCCAGGCGCAGTACTACAACGCGGCGTTCGGCACGTTCTTCAAGCGGCTCGCGGCCGACGGCATCACGCCGGCCAACACGCTGTTCGTGCTGTCCGCGGACGAGGGCGACCACGAGGCAGGCGCGAACGTGGGCCGGGCCGTCACGCCGACCCCGGCCGGCTGCGACGGCGCGACCGTTTCCGGGGACACCGTGACCCCGGACGTGCTGTGCACCTACCCGTCCGGCAGCTTCGGCGAGCTGGCGGGCAACCTGACCGGTCTGCTTGCCACCCAGAAGAACAACACCACGCCGTTCACGGTGGAGGCCGACACCGCGCCAGAGTTCTACCTGACCGGCAATCCAGGGCCAACCAGCCCGGTGGTCCGCCAGTTCGAGCATGACGTGGCCGGGCTGACCGCGGCGAACCCCTACACAGGGACGACGCAAACGATCGCCAACTACATCGCGGACCCGGTGGAGGAGAGCATCCTGCACTTCACGGACGCCGACCCGGCCAGGACACCCACGTTCGCGCTGTTCGCCAAGCCGGATTACTTCCTGTCCACAGGCTCGGCGACCTGCCCCGCGGCCGGCTGCGTCACGCAGAACACCGGGTTCGCCTGGGACCACGGCGACTACGCCGCCGAGATCAACATGACCTACCTCGGCCTGGTCGGCCCGGGGGTCAAGCACCTCGGCATCGACGGCTGGGGCCCGGCGCAGGGCCCGAACTCGGCCGGCCCGAACAGCGGCCAGACAGTGTCCGCCGACCTGGCCAACCCCGGCACTTGGGCCGACCACACCGATATCGAGCCCACCGAGCTGTACCTGACCGGCCTCAAGGCCGACTACACCCAGGACGGCACAGTGATCACCGACGTGCTGACCGACGCGCCGCCGCACCTGCGCAGCGTGCCGGAGCAGCAGCTGGCCGCCTGCTACAAGCAGCTCAACGCCAGCGTCGGCCAGTTCGGCGCCGCCACCCTGGTCGCCTCCACGAAGGCGGTGGAGTCGTCCGCGGCGGGCGACGCGAAGTACAACCAGGTCAACGCGGCACTGCTGAGCCTGGAGAAGCAGCGCGACGCGCTGGCCATCAAGGTCAAAGATGAGCTGAACGCCGCGGCGTTCAGCAACACCGCCATCGCCGACCCGCACGGGCAGGTTACCCAGTGCCAGGCGATCATCGGCCAGGCAAAGCAGCTGGCGCAGTCGGCCTAACCCGCTCGTTAGGTCGCACCCACGGCGGGGCTGGCGCAGAATGGGCGAGTGACTTCTGCGCCAGCCCCTCGTGATGTGGTGATCCTGGGCTCGACCGGATCGATCGGCACCCAGGCGCTTGATATCGCGCGCCGCAACCCGGCGCGGTTCCGCGTCGCGGCGCTGGCGGCCGGCGGCGGCAACCCTGGCCTGCTCGCGAGCCAGGCTCGCGAGTTCGGCGTCGCGGCGGTCGCGGTGGCTGACCCCTCGGCAGCCCCTGGTGTCGAGTCGGCTTTGAAAGAAGAATTTTCCGTAACGTCCCCGGCTGGCTCCCCGGCGCCACGCCTCCCCGAGGTGCTGGCCGGCCCGGACGCGGTCTGCCAGCTCGCCACATGGCCCTGCGACGTCGTGCTGAACGGCGTGACCGGCGCCGCCGGCCTGCGGGCCACGCTCGCCGCGCTCGACGCCGGCCGGACCCTCGCCCTGGCGAACAAGGAGTCGCTGATCATCGGCGGCCCGCTGGTCACCAGCAGGGCCAGGCCCGGGCAGATCGTGCCGGTTGACTCCGAGCACTCGACGATCGCCCAGTGCCTGCGCGCCGGGGCGAACTCCGAGGTGAAACGGCTGGTGCTGACCGCGAGCGGCGGCCCGTTCCGCGGCTGGCCGAAGGACCGGCTCGCATCGGTCACCCCGGAGCAGGCCCTCGCGCACCCGACGTGGCGGATGGGACCGCTCGTCACGACCAACTCGGCCACGCTGGTGAACAAGGGCCTTGAGGTGATCGAGGCGCACCTGCTGTTCGGCTTCGGGCTCGACCGCATCGACGTGGTGGTGCATCCGCAGTCGATCGTGCACTCGATGGTCGAGTTCTCCGACGGCGCCACGATCATCCAGGCCAGCCCGCCGGACATGCGGATCCCGATCGCGCTCGGCATGGCGTGGCCGGACCGGGTGCCGGACGCGGCCCCCGGCCTGGACTGGACGACGGCCGCGAGCTGGACGTTCGAGCCGCTGGACGGCGAGGCGTTCCCCGCTGTAGCGCTGGCCCGCGAGGCCGCCAGCCGCGGCGGGACCGCGCCCGCCGTCTACAACGGGGCCAACGAGGCATGCGTGGCGGACTTCCTGGCGGGAAGGATCTCCTTCCCGAGGATTGTTGACACCGTCGCCCGGATAGTCTCAGAGCACGAGACGTCGGGTACTGGAGTGACCACGCTCGAGGACGTGCTCGCGGTGGACGCCTGGGCGAGGGCCCGGGCGCGAGAGCTCAACAGGTAGGAGGAGCCACAGGTGGACC
>NZ_JBARCR010000408.1:0-5623 GCF_049794275.1 Trebonia sp. | reverse complement strand
GACCTCGGGTCAAGGGCAACGCCGCGCTCGTCTCAGGCGAGTCGCGCAAGTGCAGGCCAGCTGGTGTGACTGGTGTGGCGGTTGCGGCGGCTGGTTCTGGCCCGGACTGGCTTTCGCGCAGGTGTTCCATGAGAGCCGCTCCTATCTGGTCGCCGGGTCCCCAAGTCGACGTATGCCTCGCGGTGGGCGGTGCCCGATGCGGCCAGTGTGCGGGTTACCCCAACTGCCGCCGGGACGCTGGTGTCCCGGCGGCGAAACCCTGATCCGCGGCGGCCGTTAGGAGTCGGCGAGCGCCTGGGCGACGCGGCCGTTGACCTCCTCGATCGGGATACCCCGGTTGGTCAAGGCGACGTAGGCCTTGCCGCTGTCCAGCTTGACGACCAGCGACGCCGCCGCGCCGCGGGCAAGCCCGCCGTGGCCCGCCGCGCCGCGGGATTCGTTTATCCGCCAGCCGAAGCCGATGGCGACCTCCGAGCTGGGGCGGGGGCGGGCCACTGGCCGCAGCGCCTCCTCGGCGAGCGGAGCGGGCAGCAGGGCGGACCAGCCGAGCGCGAAGCGGATCAGGTCGGCCGCTGTCGTCCACAAGCCGAAGGCGGCCGGGACGGTGCCGACCTCGGCGGCCGCCGGGACGAACGCTCCACCGTCGTCCAGCCGGTGGCCGCTGACGGCCCGTTCGCCCGCTGCTGGCCAGCGCTCGGGGAATGACGAGCCGCTCATCCCCAGCGGGTCGAGTACCAGCCGGGCCGCTGCCTGGGGGTAGGGCGATCCGCTGATGTCAGCGATCAGTGCCCCGAGCGCGGCGTACCCGCCGAGGCCCCCCGCGGCGGTGCCGCGTGTCCCGCCGGAAGCCAGTACCGGCCCGGTCAGCGTGGCCAGGTCGGGAACCGTCTCGGCGAACGCCTCGCCCGGTGCGGCCAGCCCGTCGGTGTGCGTGAGCAGATCCCGGACGGTGATGTGGTCGTCGGCGAGCCGGATAGTCCGGAGGTGATCGTTGGCCGGTCCGTCCAGCTCGAGCCTGCCGTCAGCGACCAGGCGGAGCACGGCGGTGGCGGTGATCAGCGTGCTGATCGTGTAGACCGGGAATCGGTGGGTCGTGCTGAGCGGTTCTTGCGGGTCGAGCCGGGCCCAGCCGCGGGCCAGCTCCCACGGCTGGCCGTGGTCGTCGACGCCGGCCAGCACCAGCCCGGGCAGGCCGAGCTTACCGAAGGCCTCCTCGGCCACGGCGACCGCTGCCTGCGGGACCTCGCCCGCCGCGTCGGCGGGCGGCGCGGCGACCCGGGAATCGGTGACCGATTCGCCGATCCGGTGCGCCTGTATCCCGCGCAGCCGGTGCGGCGGTTCGTCGGCTCCCACCGTCGTGATCCGCACGCCACCGACTCGAGCCAGGATGAACCGCGGACGCTCGGTGATGACGGTGACCTCGTCCCCCAGCGACCAGTTCCGGGCCATGCCCGACAGGTTCTTTATCAGATGTCCGGGCGTTACCCGGTCCAGGTATGACTGCTCGAAGTGCTCGGCCAGTTCTTGTTCTGCGGGCGGAGCCCAGTCCGGCTGGCCCGCGCCCGCCAGCCGGGAGACGACCCAGCCGAGATGATCGAGCACGTCCTCGTCCGGGTCTGGCTGGCTGTCGCCGACGACCTGCTTGAGCGCCGTCCAGCTCGAAAAGCCATACTCGCGCGCGATAGCGAGCTGCGCCTCGTACAGGGCGCGGAATTCACCGGCCGCCAGCCGGCGGCGGGCTTCCAGCTTCAGGAAACGAAGGCTGGGCTGATCGGGAAGTGAACGCGATGATTCGGACACGGTGGTCCCTCCCACTGCCCGGGGGTCCGCGACGTCGGGCGGGAAAGACGACCGTCGACATGTTCACGCATACCCGGTGAGCTTGCAGCTCTGCCCGCGGACCCAGCGGCGACCGGAACCACCGCGCCAAGCATATACCCACGCGCGGGCGGGCGGCCCGACGTCCTGACCTGCACCAGCGAACTGCTGCGGTCGCCGTTGGTGATCACCGGCCCCGTCACCGTGGAACTGTCCGCGAGCTCCAGCCGCCCTCCTGCCAGTCGTACCCGGGTAGGACGGTCGGTGTAACCGCTGGGTTTTCCACGGACGGCACGGGTGGGTCCCGCTGGGGGCGTGTGCTGGCTTGACGCGCGCCGCCGAGTCGGGCGTGCATCCGGTGTGTCCGCCCGGCGGTCCGCGCGATTTCCCGGGACGAGGGCGGCCGGGAAGGCGGGTGCACTGATGGCCAGGGTGGCGGTCCGGGAGACCGTGACGCTTGTGCGGGTTGCCCCAAGGGAAAGGTCAAGCTCAGCGCTAGAAGCCCGGGAACACCGCCCGCAGCTCGGGCAAGGTCACGTTCTCCGTGCGCAGCTCGCCGGAGGCGACGGCGGACTCATCCACCCGCCCGTAGACCAGGCGCAGCAGGGCTTCCGACGTCAGCTCCACGGAAGCCGACGCTGGCGCTTCCCCAGCCCCGGGTGTCAGGGTGACGCCGCCGGTGTCGATGGTGTACGCGCCGTCCGGGCTGGTGGCGGTGACGGCGATCACCGCGGGGTCGGCGGCCTTCTTGCCCATCCACTGCATCATCTGCGGCAGCGCACCGAGCAGCAGCTCGACCGCGTCCTGGGAGACCCGCGCGGCCGGGTCGACCGCGACTTCCACGTCCCAGCCGTGCACCGCGTGCTCGGACAGGCGCATCCGCAGCAGCCCGGCCGCGTCCATGACCATGCCGCCGAACATCGTGACCCGCAGCGAGTCGATCTGCTCCGGGGTCAGCGACTCGAAGCGGGAGACCAGCGCCTCGTTGGCGGCGACGCTCTGCGCCGCCTGCTCTTCTGGTGACCGGGCGTTCCACGTGTCCCAGATCCGCTGGTTGTCCTCCTGCGCCGGCGGCTCGCCGCCGAGGCCCGCGTTCACGTACAGCTCGAAGATCTCCGCGCCGCTGCCCAGGTGCGACAGCACGTCGGCGATCGACCACTCTGTCGCGTAAGACCGCTTGCGCAGGTCATCGGAGTCCAGGGATACGGCGACGCTGGTGAGACGGTCGTGCGAGGCGCGCAGCGCGCGCATGTAGGGCGTGGGATCGGTCATGCAGCTGATCCTATGGTTACCAGCCGGCGCGCATGCCGTAGGGGAACGCGGCCCCGATCGCCTCGATCCGCCGGATCAGGCCGCCGGCCACCTTGAACAGCTCCCAGATCAGCATGCTGTTGGGCGCGGCAATGGGCGAGTCGAAGCCCGCGTCGCGCACCTTCCCCGGATGGTCGAAGAAGCAGCAGACGAGCACGAGGCCGCGTTCGGTATCGGCGGCGACGAAGCGCCGGTCGCGGATGTCCTCGATGTAGCGGAAGGCGAGCGTGCGGATCTGCGCGCGCACGCCGAGGCCGAGCCCGCCTAGCCCGCCGCTGCTCACGAACGTCTCAGGGAACCCCTCGGCGTCCGGGTTCAGCACCGTCTGCAGGCCGTTCTCGATCCGGACGCAGTCGTCGGCGGCCGGGATGAGGTCGGCGTCGTCGCGGGAGACGCCATCCAGGTAGCCGTTGGCGGCCTGGATCAGGTCTTCGCGGGTACCGCGGTCGGCCAGCTTCAGGATCTGCGCCATCGCCGCGCTCGGTTCGAGCAGCCGCTCGGGGAACGTCGTCCGGCCGAACGGCGCGCGGCGCACCACGAGGGTCTCGATCTCGCTGATGGCCTTGCCTGTCGTCTTCAGCCGGACGCCGAGCAGCGCGTTCGCGCCGTCCGCGCCGCCCTCGGTGATCATCCCCCAGCCGGCCACGCTGCCCGCGGTCCCGCCCGGCCCGTACGCCTCTTCGCTGACCGTCACCACGCGGCTGCCCGCGACGCCGGCCGCGGTCGCCCACAGCCCGGTGCCGATCGCGATGCGCTGGCCGTTCTCGGTCAACGTCACGTCGGCCGCCAGCGGCAGTCGGCCGGGATCGCAGGCCACCAGCGCGGCGTAGTACTCGCCGAGCAGCTCCTCCAGCCCGCCGCCTCTTGCTGTTATCATCGCTGCTCCTCAGCCGCCCACCGGTATCCGTACGGGAACCAGGCGATAATCGCCTCGATGTGCCTGATCAGCCCGCCCCGCACCTTGAAGACCTCCCAGGCCGGCATGCTGTTCGGCCCGGTGAACGGGGACCGGCCCTGCCAGCCGCGCACCGCGCCCGGGTGGTCGAAGAAGAACCGGACCATGACAAGCCCGCGCGACGGGTCGGTGAGGTACATGCCGCGGTCCCGCGCCACGGCGATGTGCCGGGTGACGCCCTCGCGGACCTGCTGCGCGACGCCCATCGCGGTCGCGGAGTTAGGCGCCCGGCCCGGCAGCAGCCCGTCGGCCCGCAGCACCGTCTGGACGCCGTTCTCGATCCGCAGGCAGTCATCGGCGACCGGGATCAGGCCAGCCTCGCCAGAAGACACCCCGTCGAGATAACCGTCCGCCGCCCGGCGGAGCTCGGCCACGCTGGGGCGGTCGCCCTCGTCAACCAGGTCAAGCAGCCCCGGCGCCGGGCGGGCGAGCCGCTGCGCGTCCAGCAGCCCGCTGCCGCTGAAGGTGGAGGACATGTCGTTGAACCGCACGACGAACGTGTCGATCTCGTCGATGAGGCCCTCGTCATCGACCCTCAGCCGGACCCCGAGGATCGCGTCGTGCCCGGCCTCGGTCACCATGCCCCACGTGGCGATCTGGCCGGCCGGGCCGTCCAGCACCGTCACCGCCCGGGTGCGGGCCGCGCCGGTGGCCGTCGCCCACAGCCCCTGCCCCAGCCGCAGGCGCTGGCCGTTCTCGGTGAAGACCACCCCGGCCGCGATCGGCAGCTGCTGGTAACCACCCGACGGCAGCAGCTCGAAATAGCGGTCGGCATAGGAGCCGAGGTACGCGCGGCGGTCCTGCAGATCCTGGCTCACCATCCCCACGTATCTCCGTCCGCGGGAGGTGTCAAGGCTGCGTCAGGCACCGCTAGGCTCGGCACGCACTACAACCGGAAGTCAGGTGGGCAAGATCAGCAACGGCATTCTTTTCACCGGCGGTTCGGTCTTCGACGGCACCGGCTTCCTGGAACAAGGGACTCACGTCCTTGTCAGGGACGGGAAGATCAGCGCCGTCGGGACGGACGTCGAGCCGGGCACGGCTGACATTGTCGACCTCGACGGCGGCACGCTGCTGCCAGGCTTCATCGACGCGCACGCGCACCCGGTCTCCGGCGGCCTGCAACTGCTCGGGTGCGACCTGGAGAAGGGCAGCGACTCCGCCGCCTACCTGGACATCGTCGCGCGCTACGCGGCGGCGAACCCCGGCCTGGAGTGGATCATCGGCGGCGGGTGGGGACTGCCCGCGTTCCCCGGCGGGATCCCCACCAGACAGGCACTGGACAGCGTGGTTCCCGGCCGGCCGGTGTTCTTGTACAACCGCGACCATCACGGCGCGTGGGCCAACAGCAAGGCCCTGGAACTGGCGGGCATCGACCGCCGCACACCGGATCCGGCCGACGGCAGGATCGAGCGGGACGCGGCCGGCGAGCCCGTCGGCATGCTGCAGGAAGGCGCGATGAAGCTGGTGAGCCGGCTGCTGCCGGAGATTACCGGGGAGGACAAGTACCGGGGGCTGCTCGCCGCCCAGGACTACCTG
>NZ_JBARCR010000407.1:0-2983 GCF_049794275.1 Trebonia sp. | reverse complement strand
GGCGAGGTCGCGCCGTGCGTGTGCCCGAACTGTCATAACCAGGTGTTCCTCCACCACGTCCGGTCGAAGAAGTCGGTGCGCCTGTACTTCGTGCCCGTTGTCCCCTACGGGACGGACGACTACCTTGTCTGTCCCGTCTGCAGCCGGGGCCTTCAGCTCAGCAGCGCACAACTGAGCCATGTACGTTCGATGTCCGGCGCGACCGCTTCGTTCCGCGCCGGGCGGCTCACCCAAGCCGGGTACATGACGCGGGCCGAGCAGTTCTGGCGTCAGCTCGGGGTGAATCCTGCAGGCCAGCAGCCCGTGACTCCAGCCAGTCCCGGTGCCGCCGCCCCGCCAGCCGCTCCCGTTCAGTCACCCGCCCCTGCCCAATCCCCGCCCGCGGCTGCGGATGACCAGACGTCGTGGATATCACAACTGCACAAGCTGGCAGAGCTGCACGACCAGGGTGTGCTTTCCGACGCTGCCTATTCGGCAGCCAAGCAACGCATCCTGGACCAGAAGACGGAGCCTTAGCCGCCGGCTGAACCAATAAATCCATGGCGTTTCCGTGGTTATGACAACGGAAACGCCATGGATTTCAAGCACCCACGGTCGGCTGGACGGAGTCCAGCGGGATGTCCGGGTACAACGGCGGCTCCTGGTCCGGCGTCAGCGCAGTCGGCCCGTAGATCCAGTCGGTGAAGCTGTAGTCGTGGGTGTCGCGGGCGCACAGGATGGCGTTACGCTGCAGCCGCTTGGCCCCGTCGAGGTGCCACAGGTCGCCCCACTTGCGCGCGGTGAGCACCACCCGCCGGCAGTGCTCGGCGCGCACCGCCTGATACGCGGCCAGCGCAGCATCCCAGCCGGCCCCCCTGGCGACGTGCTGGCCGAGCACCCAGCCGTCCTCGATCGCCATGATCGCGCCTTGCGCCATGTACTGCAGCGGCGGATGCGCCGCGTCCCCGAGCAGCGCGACGCGGCCGTGCACCCAGCTGGTGACCGGATCCCGGTCGTACATCCGCCACCAGCGGTCCCGCCACATCAGCGGGATGCCCTTGCGCACGTTCTCGCAGGCGGCCCCGAAGGCCGCGTCGAGCTCGTCAGGGGTGCCCCAGTCCTCGCGGCCGTCGCGCGCCCTGGGCGACTGGAACACGGCGACCTGATTGAGCATCTCCCCGCCGCGCAGCGGATACTGCACGAAGTGGCAGCGCGGCCCGATGTAAACGACGACATCGGTCCGCGCGATCCCGTTGCCGAGGACCTGGTCGATCGGCAGCGCGGCCCGGTAGGCGACGTAGGCCGAGTTGACCGTGGCGTCGCCGATGAGCTGCTGACGCGCCACCGAGTGCAGGCCGTCGGCGGCGATGACCACGTCCGCGTCCTGGCTGCTGCCGTCCGCGAGGACGACCCGGGCGCCGGCGGGTGTGTTCTCGTAGGACGTCACGAGCTGGCTGGTGAGCAGCTCCACCCCTTCCTGGGCGCAGCCGCGCAGGAATATGCCATGCAGGTCGCTGCGGTGGATGACCATGTAAGGGAAGCCGTACCGGCGCCGCAGGCCGGCCAGGTCCAGGCGGGTCAGCTCGCTGCCGTCGAGCGCGTCCCGCATGATGATGCTGTCCGGCAGCACGCCGAGCGCCGTGGCCTCGGTCAGCAGCCCGTACTCGTGCAGCAGCCTGGTGCAGTTCGGCGCGATCTGGATCCCCGCCCCGACCTCGCCGAACTCCCTGGCGCGTTCCAGCACGCGCACCCGCAGGCCCTGGCGGGCGAGCGCGAGCCCGGCGGACAGGCCGCCGATCCCTCCGCCGACGACGATCACGTCCCGGTTTCTCATAGCCACGGCCCCAGGACGGGCGCCGGCTGCCCGCCGGCGGTGGTGAGCTTGTGCGCCCGCCCGGTCAGGTACGCGGTGATCTCGGCCAGCGGGCCGGCCAGCGTGACCGTGCCGCCTTCGCCCTGTCCCGGCAACTCCCAGCGCCCGCCCGTGTCGGCGGCCGCGAAGACCAGCGCCGGGCCCGGTGCGCTGCGGCGTTTCGCGATCACGTCATCGCACAGCGCGGCGCAGAAGCCGGCGGGCAGCTCCGCGAAAGAAAGCCCGGTCGCCAGGTCCACTGCGTGCACGTACATCTCGCGCGCTCGCAGCCATGGCACCTCGGTCGCGGGCACCGTCCGGCCCTGGGCGGTCAGCACCGGTGCCTGCCATTGCCCGGCGCTCAGCTTCGTCATCGCGTCGTCCAGCGCCTGCGCCGCCGCGCGCAGCCACGCACCGAGCTCAGCGTCAGGCAGCAGCGCACCGCGCTCGATGCCGTCGGCCCGGTCGCCTGGCGAGGAGTACATCGGCGTCGGCTCCCCGGTGGCGGCCCAGTGCACGAGGTTGCCCAGCGCCTGGGCGTTCGCCGCGACGTGCGCGAGCAGGTGCCTGCGCGTCCAGCCGGGCAGCGCGCTTGGCGCGCCGAGCGCCGCCTCGTCGAGGACCGCCTCCGCGAGGAACAGCGTCGTTCCGTCCCGCGTCCATCGGCGCGCATCGGTGAGATCGGCGGCCATCAGGGCGTGCTATCCACTGTGTCTTCCACCTGGGCGCGGTTGAGCTGGAGGGCTTCGAAGACCGGCGCGTCACTGAACCGGAACAAGTCGAGGGCGCCGGAACCGGAATCGCTGGCGCCCGCTTCCGAACGCGCCGCGAACGCCTGCCACGACGGCACCACGAACAGGTCGCCACGCGTCACCGCCCACGACCTGTCCCCGACGGTGACCGTACCCGAGCCGTCGAAGACCAGGTAAACCGACGATCCTGTCTCGCGGACCGGCGCGGTCTGCGCCCCCCGCGCGATCCGGTGCATCTCGGCGCGGATGGTCGGCAGTACGTCGGCGCCGGTGGCGGGGCTGGTGAACCGGACGGCCGCGTGCCCCGGCTCGACTGTGCCGCCATGGCCCTCGGCCTCGAGAGCGAGCTGGTCGGCCAGCGCCCGGTCGGTGTACTCCCACCGGTACGCCAGCAACGGCG
>NZ_JBARCR010000406.1:0-2497 GCF_049794275.1 Trebonia sp. | reverse complement strand
CAGCTGGGCGGGCAGCGCGGCCCGGCGGGCCGCCAGGCTGTTGTACGGCGCGGCGGCCAGGCCGAGGGTGGGGAACAGCAGCAGCGCGGCGAGCAGCGGGCCGCTCAGCTCGCCCGCCTTGGTCAGCCCCGCGATGATCCCGGCGAGACCGAACACGGCCAGCGTCGTCTCCGCCCAGTTGGCCCGCAGGGCGATGAACCAGCTGGTGTCCTCGCCGGTCTTCGGGGTGCGCAGGAAGGCGGCCTTCTTCGCGAACAGCGCGAGCACCGACGCCCTGGCGACCACCAGCGACGTCGACTGCCAGATGAAGAACGCGCCGATCGCGTCCCGCCAGGAGGCGCCGGTGCCCCTTCTCAGCAGCGCGATGGCGCGCACCAGCCCGAGCGCGACGAGGACCGGGACGGTGGCGACCAGGAAGACGGTGAGCTTGCGGAACAGCTCGCCGCCGCCGGTGGCCAGGTTGGCCGCCCCCGCCAGCAGGAAGATGAAGAACAGCAGGCTGAGCAGGTCGCCGTACCACTGGAACGCGCCGGCCAGGTAGGCCCAGCGCTGCCCGCTGGACAGGCGGTTGGCCTGGTCCCGGCGGCCCGGCAGCAGGCTGCGCCAGTGCATCCGCAGGATCTGGATCCCGCCGAAGCACCAGCGGTACCGCTGGCCCTTCAGCGCCTCGAAGGTCAACGGCATGATGCCGTGCCCGCCGGACTGGTCCACGTGCAGGCCGGACCAGCCGGCGCGCAGCAGCCGCAGCGACAGTTCCGCGTCCTCGGTGATGCACCACTCGTCCCAGCCGCCGAGCTCGTCGAGGGCGACCCGCCTGATCAGGCCCATGGTGCCCGCGAAGATCGCGCCGTCGTGCTCGTTCCTCGAGGGCTGGGAGACCGCGAAGAAGTACTTGTAGGAGTAGTACAGGCGGCGGTAGTAGCGGGCGTGCTCCCAGTCCCGGTAGTCCTGCGGCGCCTGCACGAAGCCGATCCACGGGTCCTCGAAGGCCGGCGCGCAGCGCATCAGGAATCCCGGGTCCACCTGGTAGTCGGAGTCGACGACGCCGATGATCTCGGCGTCCGGGTCGGTGAGATGCCGGAGCGCGTAGTTCAGCGCGCCCGACTTGTAGCCCGGCCAGTTCTCCAGGTGCTTGAACTTGACGCCGTGGCTGGCGCACCAGGCCTCGACCGGCCGCCAGAGGTCCTCGTCGTCGGTGTTGTCGTCGATGAGGATGACTTCGTAGCGCGGGTAATCCAGCTGGAGCAGCGCGCGCAGCGTGTCGATCACCATGTCGGGCGGCTCGTTGTGCGCCGGGACATGCAGGCTGACCATGGGGAACCGGCCGACCTCCCGGATCATGGTGGTGTCCCCGGCGGGGACAGGGGTCATCTTGCGGCGCCAGTCCTCGGTGCCGAGCGCGTCGCAGATCTCCCACAGGTAGGCGACCGACAGTATCGCCGCGAGCACCTCGAGGAACCAGAGCAGCACGCCGCCGATCGTGCTGGCCGGGCCGAGGTGGCTGGCGAACGTCCAGTCGAGCGCGAAGGTCAGGTAGACGACGAACAGGAACGTGGTCGACGCCCAGCACAGGTGCGCCCGCGGTGACCAGCGCCTGGTCACCGGCAGCCAGATCACGCTGACGGCGACCAGGCCGGCCACGCCGGCGATCAGGTTGCTGCTGGTCGCGTGCAGCAGTTTCAAGATGACGGCGGCCGCCGCGGCGAGCACCGCGGTGCCGATCACGGCCAGCAGGAGCCTGCGGACAATCGGCCACGTCCCGGTCACCTGACGGTGCAGCCGCCCGGGCAGGAACAGGGCCGCCGAGCCTAGCGGGGCAGCGACGATCCCGGCGATGACGAGCGCCTCAAGCATGAAAGTCCCTTGTTCGGAAGCTGCTGCCCGCCATCCCCCTCCGCTGACGGCCGTTTGTCGGAAGCAGGCACTTCCCGGTTAAGGGCGATCCATGCGTCAATAGCCGCTTTGCGGCTGGCGCGCCGCTACTCGGCGGCGAACGGAACCGGGATGAGGACCACGGTGATGTTGTCCAGGCCGCCCCTGTCCACGGCGAACTTCACCAGGCCCGCCGCCGCGGGCAGCGGCTCGGTCTGCGCGGCGGGCATCACGAGCCCGGCCAGGTCGCCCGCCTCCGGGCGGTAATTCCACAGGCCGTCGGAGCAGATGAGCACCACCCCGGGTCCCGGCGGCCTGAACCTGGCGACGTGCGGCTCAGGATCGGGCAGGTCGGCGCCGAGCCAGCGGGTGATCACGTGCGCCTGCGGCGAGGCCATCGCCTCATCCACGGTGGCGACGCCGGCCGCGACGATCTCCTCGGCGATCGAGTCGTCCTTCGTGAGCCGGACGCTGCCCGCCGGGTCGGCGGTCAGCCAGTAGGCCCGGCTGTCGCCGAGCCAGCACAGCGTGACGTGCTCGGGGTCGATCGTCGCCGACACGTAGGTCGCGGCGGGCGCGCCGTCCGAGTCCGCCATGTCGGTCAGCGCCTGGGCGGCCTCCCTGG
>NZ_JBARCR010000405.1:0-8499 GCF_049794275.1 Trebonia sp. | reverse complement strand
GCCTCGGGACACGCCACAGGTGTTACAGCAGTGCGCGCCCTGACGGGCGCTACCGGGTGAGTTGTTACTTGGTCTCGTCGACGATCGTCGCGCCGGGCGCGTTGGTCTGGACCGACTTGATGCCGTTCAGAGCCGATTCCTTGCTCTCATAGGTCTCGCTGGTCGCGATGACCTGGCCGTTCGCGGCGAGCAGGTTGAAATGGAATTTGCCGCTGGAACCCTTTTTCAGCACGAACTTGCCGCTCATGGTTGACTCCCCCAAACTCGGGCCGCCGGCTTTGGCGAGCCTCAATGCGAAATGTCCCCGCATATCGGCGTTCTGACACCGCGGGGTCAGTCAGGGCTCAGGTGAACGGTGGTCACGTGCTGACCGCGAGCTGACGGCGGACCTCGGCGGCGACCCTGGCGCCGTCAGCCCGGCCGGCCACCTGCGGGGTCACGGCCTTCATGACCTTGCCCATCCCCTGCATACCGGCCGCTCCGGTCTCGGCGATGGCCGCCGACACCATGCTGGTCAGCTCTTCGTCGGTAAGCTGCGCCGGCAGATAGCCCGCGAGGACGTCCCCCTCCGCCCGTTCGGCCGCGGCCTGGTCGGCGCGACCGGCCTTCTCGAACGCCTCGGCCGCCTCCCGGCGCTTTTTCGCCTCGCGGGTCAGCACCTTGACGATCTCGTCGTCCGAAAGCTCCCGCGCGCTGTCGCCGGACACCTCCTCGTTCGTGATCGAGGTGAGCGCCAGCCGCAACGTGCGGAGCCGCACCTGATCCCGCGCGCGCATCGCGTCGTTGAGGTCGGTGCGCAGCCGTGTCTTGAGTTCGTTCACCCCTTTATCCTGCCTGACCGTAACCATCGCGGACAGCGCATCGGCACTGACGTGGCACCATAGGTGGGTGCGAGCACGAACACTAACGTCCATCGCGGCCGCTGCCGGCGCCGCGGCAGTCGGCTATGCCACCGTTGTCGAGCGCAACTGGTTCACGCTCCGGCAGCAGGACGTGCCTGTCCTGCCCGCAGGCGCCGACCCGGTACGGCTGCTGCACATCTCAGACCTGCACCTGACCCCTGGCCGGCACCGGCTGATGGCGTTCGTCAGGTCACTGGCCGGGCTCGAGCCAGACCTGGTAGTGAACACCGGCGACTCGATCGCCGCACCGGACGCGATCGGCCCGCTCCTCGACTCGCTCGGGCCGTTGCTCGACCGGCCCGGGGTGTTCGTGTACGGCTCCAACGACCTCTACTCCCCCAAGCCCAAGAACCCCGCGCGATACCTGTGGCGGACCAGCGCGAACGAGCACGAGCATGACGACCCCGACCTGCCCTGGGAGAAGCTGGGCGAGGAGTTCACCGCGAGGGGCTGGCTGGACCTCAGCAACAGGCGCGGGCGGCTCACGGTCAACGGACTGGACATCGCGTTCGGCGGCGTGCACGACTCACACAGCGCCCGTGACCGCTATGACCAGATCGCCGGGCAGGCTGACCCGGCCGCCGGCCTGCGGGTCGGCGTGCTGCACTCCCCGGAACCGCGAGTGCTCGACCAGTTCACGGCCGACGGCTACGATCTGCTGCTCGCCGGGCACACGCACGGCGGCCAGCTCTGTATCCCCGGCTACGGCGCGCTGGCCACGAACTGCGGCATAGACCGCGCCCGCGCGCGGGGGCTGAGCATGCACCCGCAGATTGCCCGGCCGGACGGCAAGACCGCGTGGCTGTATGTCTCCGGCGGTCTGGGGACGTCCCCGTGGGCCCCCGCGAGGTTCGCCTGCCGCCCGGAAGCAACCCTCCTGACCCTGGTCCCGCGCACGGCAAGCGCCTGATTATCGCCGCGCAAGGGAGTCTCGTTATCCGCTAGACTGGCGGAGGTTCGCCCTGGGGGCAGTCTGCCCGGGGCGCCGGGGTGTAGCGCAGCTTGGCAGCGCGCTTCGTTCGGGACGAAGAGGCCGCCGGTTCAAATCCGGCCACCCCGACCACTGAAACCGCAGATCACCGGCTATTCGGTGGCTGCGGTTTGGGCTTTCACCACTTCCGATGTCCGATTTTGGGAGCCAAATGGGAGTGGCGCGCCCACCTGCTGTCCCGCAAGGGGTTGATGGCATGTTCTCGGTAGAGATCGCAGATATCGATGCGGCGCTCGGCAAGGTCCGTGAGTTCATCGAGTTGCTAGAGCGGAATCATAGAGCCTGGCCTGCCAGGAGAACCTCCTCTGACGCGAAGGCGGACTACGACGCCACAAGCAGCCTTATACAGGAGCAACTACCACTGATCACTCGGATTGCGGAGCGCTCTGACGACAGCCTAGGAACCAAGCTGCGTACCGATGGCGGTGGTTACGTTTGGCGCTATCAGTCCATCTTGGAGACCTCCCGCCAGCTAGCGGGTCTGCTTAGCTCGGTCGAGGAAGCAGAGCGGATTCTTGGGCCACGCGGCCCGAAGCTGGCTGCCGCCAATTTGCACCCGTGGATCTGGAACGCGGCCGTAAACCTCTGGGACGACGGCCACCGCCGTGAAGCTGTCCAAGCAGCGGCAACAGCCCTGTTTGACCAGCATCTTCCTGCGAAGCTCGGGGTACCAGGGCCGCCGTCCGCGAAGGAACGTATCAGCCAGGCATTCGCGACCGACCCGCCATCGGCCGGGAAGCCACGACTTCGGCTCGACGACTACCCAGACCCGTCGCCAAACTGGACCAGCCAGCATGAAGGCGCCAAATTCTTCGGCATGGGGTGCGCTCAGCTCATCCGGAATCTGGCCACGCATACCGGTACCCAGCCGGATGAGCAGAGCGCGCTTGAGGAACTGGCGGCCCTCAGTGGGCTTGCCCGGATGATCGACCGAGCGAAGGTAGTGCACTAGCGGCGCCGATGGCGCGACCCTCCTTGCTTGGCGACCAAACGGGGGTGAACAACGCCACTGGATAGCCGGACATCGGCTAGTAGCCGGTTGAGTAGCGGCACTGCGGACACTGGTGCCAGCTCGGCGCGCTGGCGTAGCGACTGTTCCCCCTGCTCGCCGTCCTGGACGATCCGTCGATCGCAGGCAACCGGGGACGCAGCGTCATCCTCGGCGACCTGGCCGCCGTCGAAACTGCCCAGCACCACCCCGAAGCCGCCTGCGACTACGCGATCCAGGCCCTCGACCAGCTCGGCCGCACCTGGTACGCCACCGGCATGGACCGCATCCTCGAAGTCCGCAAGACCCTCCAACCCGACGCCGCGCTGGAGTGCGTGCAGCGCCTCGATGACCGGCTCTACGACTGGCAGGCCACGCTCAGCACGCTCCAGCGTTAAGCGCGGCGATCCGGGCGGGCAGCTCGGCCAGCGAGTCAATCCGCAACGTCGGCACCTGACTCGCGGCCGGGTCATCCCGCCAGATCGAGGCCCACGGGCCGCGGTTGATCAGCGCGGTCCGTAGCCCGAGCCGGGCCGCAGGGATGATGTCGTTATCCAGCCGGTCACCCACATACAAGGTCTCACCAGGTCCGACCGGAGATTCTTCGATCATCTTCCGGAAGAACCCGGGATCGGGTTTCGTGACCCCCCAGTCATCGGAGGTCGCGATCATGTCGGCGGGCAGGCCGAGGTCTCGCAGGAGGCAGCCCGCGCGAGCTGTCTGGTTACCGGCAATGCCGACCCACAGACCCGTTTCGCGGAGTCGGGCCAGAGCGGTCCGCACGTCGGGATACAAGTCGCCCTCGCCGAACCACTCAGGCTTGCCGTCGTCAGCACGCTGCTGGCGAGCCTTGTCCAGGTCGAATCCGGGCCGGAGCACCTGGAACGTCTCGCGGTAGTCCTGGCCCCGGGCGATAACCGCGCCGAACACCGCCGAGAACACATGGCGAGGGACGCCCAGCCAGTCGGCCCACGTCCCGTACTCCCGCGTCTCGTCCACCAGGCACTCGCCGACGTCGAAGACAACAGCACCGATCACGAGTGCCACCCTACGACCTGGCGGCCTGATGTCCCGTGCGTGCGGAAGGTGAAGATCCGCGCTGGGTCGCTCATTGACCTGCTAATCATCGCCAAGTACCATGCAGTACATGGAACCCGGCGATGACACTAACTGGCTGACCCAGGTTCGGAGAGGTGTCGCTGAACGCTGCGTCCTGGCCCTGCTCACCAAAGGTGAAAGGTACGGGTTCGAGCTGGCGCGCGAACTCGGGGAAAGGGGGCAGATCATCGCTAGCGAAGGGACGCTCTACCCGCTGCTCGCCCGGCTGCGGCGCAACGGCCTGGTCGAGACGTCGTGGCGCGAGTCGACCGCCGGACCTCCGCGCCGCTACTACCACCTCACGGGGGACGGAGAACTCGCCCTCGCCAGCTTCAAGAAGCAATGGCGGGGTTTCCGCGACGCCGTCGACGAGATCCTTGAGGAAGGGAACCAGGAGTGACCTCCAGACAGACCGTCGGCGAGGCCGACAAGCTCGTCCGGCGTTATCTGGCGCAGCTGGACGCAGCGTTGCAGGGCGTCGATGCCTCCCGGAGGGAGGAAATCCTCGCCGAAGTGCACGAGCACATCGAAGAGGGCCGGGACGGGCTCGATACCGACGACGCCGCGAGCGTCCGGACCCTGCTGGACAGGGTCGGCGACCCCATTGCCATCGCCGCAGAGGCAGGCGCACCGCCCCCGGGCACCGGCCGCTGGGACGCCTGGGCGCCGTGGCTGATCATCTTCGGCTTCATCGCGAGCGGGCTCGGCTGGATCGCCGGGGTGCTGATCCTCTGGACCTCCCCGACATGGAGCCAGCGCGACAAGCTGATCGCCACCTTCGTGCCGCTCGCCGGCTTGGTGGCTCTCTTCTTTGGCCTCGTAGCCGCATTGCACTTCTTTGGCCTCGTAGCCGCATTGCACGCGGCAGCCAGCTGTCCGGGGCCCGCCGCTTGCACGACCAAAGGGGTCACTCTCCCGCTCGGAGTCGCGATCCTGCTGATCGTCGTCGGTCTCGCCGCCCACTTGCTGCCGCCCATCCACCTGGTGAGGACACGTCGGCAGAGAATCTCCACCTTTGTCTGATCACCTGCTGAGTTTCACCTGCTGAGTTGTCATCGGAAACGACGTCACCGATCACGAGCACACCCGACGACAACACCACGACCAGGGCAATGCGGACATGAGCTAGCCGACATCAGCGCCAGCCACTGCACAGGGGCACTCATGCAGTGCGCTGCCGAATTTTGCCGTTCTCAGATCAAGGCGGGCCGCTGCGCGGCCCGCGTCCGGCGCTCCCCGTGCCGGGCTCTGGGCTGGGAAGGCCCCGCCCGGCACGCCCGCGCCGTCGCTGCAGGATGCGGCCGCCTCCCCATCTGGCTCGTTCATCAGGCACTGCGGTACGGCAGTCAGCCGTCTTCCTCGGGCCGTCGCAGGCGATCGGCTGCGCCAACCATGGACCCGGCGGCCACTCCTTAGGGTTCGGCGCCTGCGAGGATTGGCCGCAGACCAGGTGCCGGACCGAAGGCACAAGCCGGAGGGCCACGCGGGCTGTCGTGTGGCCCTCCGTCGCAGGTGGTGAAGTCCCGGGTGATCGGTCGAGTCGTGCTCAGCTACCGGTGCACTGCGGGCTGGCATATACCAGGACGGGCGCAGCGACTTCGCTCATGGCCGGAGGCTCGCTGAAGCTACCGCCCAGCTGTACGCCTGCGTCGCCTGGAAGGGCCTGCGGGTCGATCACTATGGCGGCGCCGGGACCTGGCGGAGGCCCTAGCCGATAGGAGTCGGGGAAGACCTTGTTCAGCAGTGCCTGGCCCGCGTGGTATGGCCGACACGACGGGTTCTGCTGATCTAGGAAGGTGACGCTGGCCGGGATGCCATCGGCGCGGAGCTTGCTTTGCAGGCTGGCCGGATCATGCAGCTGGCGGATGTAAACATCGATATTGCCGTCGCTCTGCCTGGTGACCGTCCAAGCCGCCAGCTGGGTGCTGACCGGATGGCTGACCGGGTGGCTGGCTGGTAGAAACACGGTCGTGGCAAGCGCCGCGGCCGCGGCCACCCCGATGGCTCCGGCCAGGCCGGTAAGCCTATACCGCCTGCGCCTGGCCCGGCCGTTCCGCACGATGGTGTCCTGCGGCGTATTCATGTGAACCTCGGCGAGGGAGCCCTTTGCCGTAGCGAGGTAGTCCCGCACGGCGCCGAGCGCGTTGTTGTCGTTCATTTCCTGATCTCCTGATCGTCGTGATGCAGGGTCGCGCTCCGCAGCGTTGCGATTGCCTTGTGCAGGTGGGCGCTGACAGTCCCGGGGGCTATGCCAAGGACTTTGGCCGTGGTCTCGGTATCCAGGTCGAGCAGCAGTCGCAGCGTGACGACCTCGCGCTGACGTGAAGGCAGCCGCCGCAGCGCGGCCAGCAGGTCGCCCCTGATCGCAGCGTCCTGATCCGCGGGTAGCGCGATGTCGTGGCTGCCAAGGGCGACCTCGCGCCGATGACGCCGCCACCAGGACACGTGCGCGTTCAGCGCGGTGCGCACCACCCACGCGCGCGGCACGTCAAGCTCGCGCACCCTCCGCCATGACATCCACGCCCTGGTGAACGCCTCCGCGACCAAATCATCGGCCAGTTGACGGTCACCGACGTTGAGCAGCACAATCCGCAGGCAGTCATCGCGGGTCGACTCATAGAACTCCGCGAAATCCATCGGTTCTTGCTCCACACCCCCTACACGCATCAGCAGGAGGATTCCTTTACTCACCCGCGGCTCCTGCCACAGCCAGACGGGACATGTCGCCGAGCACGGAGAAAGTCGATCTTGCTAACGCGGATGCTAACAACAGACCAGGACGAGGCCGGATGAGGCTGGAACCGTTCACCATCCGCAGATGAGGTGAGCAGGTGCATCCGACGATCGTGGACGGCGTTGGACAGCCATGATCTTGCTGCGGATCAGATGGGATTGCCTCCGGCAGGGCCTCAGGCTCAAGGATGGACCGGGAAGTGCAAGAGCCGCCACTGTCAGTGTTGGGCTGAGGCAGGGATTTATCCTCTCGCCATCGGCCAGGACAGGTCCTAGCAGACTTGGCCCTGCGGGCGAAGGTCGTTCAGACGGTGGTGTGCTCTACCTTCACCCGCGAGGCCAAGCCCGCTACCCGGAGGGTGGCCGACGGCGAGAGGATGAACCCCAGGGAAGGGTGGCGCATTCGCGCCAATGCAGGAGACGACGAGCACCAGGGCGACGAGCACCTGGAGAACCGTCACGCCGGGGCTCGCGCCCCCGTGCCCCCCGTGTATGGCTCCGGTCGCCCCGCTTTTTCACCCCCTACCGTCCTACGCGGACGCGGCAGGATCTTGCCTGCACCAGCGCGGGGAACCCCCGCACCCCGAGTAAGAGCACGCCTCCGGCGGGGCCTCAGGGTCAAGGATGGACCGGGCCGAGCAGACACCAGGGCAGCAGTGGGGCTGAGGTAGTCGAGGTCCATCCACTCGCCATCAGCCAGGACAGGCCTAGCAGACCAAAGCCCCCGGGCCAAGGTCGTTCGTCCAGCAGGGCGCTCCACCTTGACCCGGGGGCTTTGCCCAGCTACCCGGAGGGTGGCCGACGGCGAGAGGATGAACCCCCCCACCCGCAGAGCGCGCGATCGCGCCAACACAAAGACGACGAGCGCGGCGCGGCCATCTAGGTGATGGGATGCTGGACTCATGGGGAAGCGGCCTTCGTTCATTGAGGTAGCGACGGATCGCTTGAGTTTCCTGGCTGACGGCCACGGCTTTGTCGGGCCTGAGACTGAGCGGCCGGAGCCGGGCATCCCCGCGATGACCCGCGTTAGTTACCACCGTAGTGACGTGACCGTTGAGGTCTTTCACGTCATTGGTTTCATGGGGGAGAACTACGTCGAGACGCGCTACCGTCGCAAAGGACGGGAAGGCGAAAGCGACTGGATGACGATGGGCAGAAACAAAACGCACACGGGCTACCAGCTCCGGCGCGCCCTTGATCTCCAAGCACAGGCGATCCGCTCCCACCTGCAGCTTAAATAGCAGTTCAGCAGCGAAGTACAGCAACCCACGCCGCCAACGACGGCTCCGGCCAACTCCGGGCACCACGGCTACGCTCAGCCAGCAGATCACGAGCAGGACCGTGCCGACAGTTCGCATCGAGAGGCACGGTCCGTGCCAGCCGCGTGCCAGAAGGAGGCGGAAACCACGGACATCGGGCGGTAGCCAGACGATGAGGAAACGAGCGCTCACCAGCAAAGCAGCCGTTGACCCGAGCAGGTGAAACGACCTTGTAAGCGGCAGGTCAGCGGTTCGAATCCGCTCACCGGCTCCAGCTCAGAAGCCTTGTCAGGCGATTCGCTCTCCTCGCGGGGAGCCTGACGGGGAGCGCGCAACGGCATTAGATGGTCTGCGCGCTCGCCTCGGCACCTGCGATTCCCCGGGAGGCATTATGACAGGCACGTCTCCGTCTTCGGCGAGTACCCGGTTCCTGACCGTTTTTGAGGTTGCCGCGATGATGCGCGTGTCGAAGCGGACTGTGTACCGGCTGGTGCGCGACGGTCATCTGGAGGCGGCCAAGGTCAGGGG
>NZ_JBARCR010000404.1:0-10128 GCF_049794275.1 Trebonia sp. | reverse complement strand
GTGCGGCGGCGGCGGCCAGGGTTCGGCCCTGCTGCTGCGGGTCCCGTGACAGCGCTGGACACAGACAGCCTCGCCGACCGGGTAAACGCCGGGGACGCGCGTGCCCTCGGCCGGGTGCTTTCGCTGGTTGAGGACGGGGACGAACGGGCCCGTTCGGTGATAAAGGACCTGAAGCCGCCGGCCGGCGCACGCATCATCGGGCTGACCGGCGCGCCAGGCGCCGGCAAGTCCACCGTCACCGGCGCGCTGGTCAGGGCCTTCCGCGACCGCGGCCTCAAGACGGCGGTGCTCGCGGTGGATCCCACCTCCCCGTTTTCCGGCGGCGCGCTGCTCGGCGACCGGGTGCGGATGCAGGAGCACGCGACCGACCCGGGGGTGTTCATCAGGTCGATGGGCAGCCGCGGCCAGCTCGGCGGGCTCGCCGCCGCGACGCCGCAGGCGGTCCGGGTTCTCGACGCGGCCGGCTACCAGGTGATCTTCGTCGAGACCGTGGGCGTGGGCCAGGCTGAGGTGGAGGTCGCGTCGGCCGCGGACACGACCGTCGTGCTCGTGGTGCCCGGCATGGGCGACTCGGTGCAGGCGGCGAAGGCCGGCGTGCTCGAGGTCGCCGATGTGCTCGTGGTCAACAAGGCCGACCGGCCGGACACTCAGGCGACGGTGCGCGACCTGCGCGCCATGGTGGCGCTGGCGACCGACGACTGGAAACCGCCGATCGTGACCACGGTCGCCACGGCTGGCGAGGGGATCGACGAGCTCGTCAGGCAGCTCGACCGGCACTGGACATGGCTGGCGGACAGCGGCGAGCGGGACCGGCGGCGGCTGGCCAGGGCGCGGGACGAGGTGGCCGCGCTGGCCTTCGGCGCGGTCCGCGACAGGCTACGGGTACCCGACGAGCTGGCGGCACGGGTCGCCGACGGCACCTGCGCCCCGCACGAGGCGGCTGAAGAGGTGCTGGCCATCGTGCTGGGTGCGTAATGTGTGCCCTGTGCGGAAAGCGCTTGGCCTGCCCTTTGACCCCATCGACCGCGCGGCGCGGATCTGGGAACACCGATTCGGACCGTCGTCGGCGATGGCGGCGGTCACCTCCATCATGCGCGCTCAGCAGATCCTGCTGGCCGAACTCGACGCGATCCTCCGCCCGTACGGGCTGACCTTCGCCAGGTACGAGGCGCTTGTCCTGCTGTCGTTCAGCCGTGCCGGGGCGCTGCCGCTGAGCGTCATGGGCGAACGGCTCATGGTGCACCCGACATCCGTGACCAACACGATCGACCGGCTGGAGGCGCAGGGCATGGTGGTCCGGCGGCCGAACCCGGACGACGGCCGGGGCCGGCTCGCGGAGATCACCGAGCGCGGCAGGGACGCGGTCCGGGTAGCGACCCGCGACCTGATGACCGCCGAGTTCGGCATGGGCGAGTACTCCGAGGCCGAGCGGGCCGACCTCTTCGCGCTGCTGCGCGGGCTCCGGCTAACGGCCGGCGACTTCCTCCAGGACTAGTTGCCCGGCGTGATCGTCGTGCGCGCCGCCCACCTCTGGCCGCCGTCGAAAGTCATCCAGATCTCATGCAGCGAGGCGTTGGCCGCCAGCGCCACGCCCTGGTCGTTCGTCGTCATGCCGACGTAGCTGAAGCCGCCGTCCGGCGCACTGGCGACGCTCGCCTGCTTCCACTGCACGGCGCCCGCGGGCAGCACGTAGATCCCGCTGGCGGTGGTTAGCGCCAGCGTTCCTCCCGGCGTCGCGGTCAGCGAGGTGACGCCGGACGGGGCGGTCACGGCCGACCATACGGTCAGCGGCTGCGGAATCCAGGCTGAGCCGCCGGTGGACGACGCGGACACCTGGAAGGCGCCGGCCACGTCGCACGCGACGTCCACGGTGCCCGAGTTCACCAGGGCAAGGAAGGCCCCGGCGGGCAGCCCGTTCGACTGGGCCGCACCGGGAAGGCACCCGGTCGCGCCCGCCTTCTGCCACCCGCCGTCGAGCGGGCCGGAGTACAGCGTCCCGTCCGGGCCCAGGAGGTATCCGGTCGCGGACGTGAGCGCGAGCACCGCCGACGTGGCGGCGCCCCCGTAGGAGAGCCCGGTCGTCGCGCTGCCGACTGGTGTCCAGTTGTCGCTGCTCGCGGTCGTGGTCATCAGCGTGTAGCTGGTGCAGTCGGCGGCGAATCCGGTCGACGCGCCGCCCGAGCAGGTGGCCCACAGCGCGAACGCCCGGTCCCCGGCGGTCTCCAGGTCGGTGACCCGGGCGCCGCGCGTGTCAACCTGGTTCCACGTCTTCCCCGCGTCGTGCGTTGCCCATAGCTCGGGGCCGAACGCCCAGCCGCTCGTCCCGTCGAGGAACCTGATGCCGCTCACGCCCTGCGCGCCGCTCGGGCCCGTGGTGGCGGGCGCGGGACCGCCATGCCAGGTCTTGCCCGCGTCGTTGGTAAAGGCGATCGACGTGCAGATGTACGGGTTGCTCTTGTTGGCGCAGGTGCCCGGCGTTCCGGCCTGGCCGATGACCCAGGCGCTGCTCGTGCTCACGAACGTGACCGAGACCGGCTGAAAGTTGGGCGGCACCGGGCCGTAGGCGGGGGCCGCCAGGCTGGGCGGCGTCGTCGGCGGCTTGGGCGAGTACCTGGTCGCCGTGCCGTTCGGCTGCTCGCCGCCGCTGGCCGTCGGCGACGACTGACTGCCTGCCGCGCTGCCCGCCAGCGGGGTGGGCTTGACGTTCAGCGAGAGCAGCGGCGGGGTGGCGATGACCGCCGCGGCCACCACCGCGGCGGCGGACACGACGGTGACCGCCAGCTTGCGCATCTTCCGGCGGCGCGCCCGGCGAGTGACCAGCTCGAAGGTGCCAGGCGGTGGCGGCAGGGGCTGGACCTGCTGATCCAGCCAGCTGTCGAGGGGATCGCGCTGGTCGTTATCCGGCATCGGCCGCCCTCCCCTCGCGCTCCGCCAGCGCCTCCTTCAGCTTCGCCCTGGCATGGTACAGGTCGGCCTTGATAGTGCCCTCCGGCCGCTTGAGCAGCGCCGCGATCTCCTTGATCCCGAACCCGGCGTAGTAGTGCAGCAGGAACGGGTCGCGCAGCCGGGCCGGCAGCCTTTGGAGAAGCTCCCGGACGTCGACGTCCTGCGCCGGGTCGGAGAACGGCTCGGCTTCCGTGTTCGCGGTCACGGTGCGCATCGCACGGCGTTCTCGCTCTAGCTTGCGCCAGTGGTCTCGCACCAGGTTCGTCGCGATCATGTACAGGTAGCTCTGCGGGTTGTCCAGCTTGGTGGGGCTCGTCCACTTGGACAGCAGCCTCACGAACGCCTCGGACGCGATCTCGTGCGCGGTGTCATCGTCGTCCACCAGCCGCCGCACCCAGCCGGCCAGCTTCGGGTAGTTGGCCGCGAACAGCTGCTCCGCGAGCACGCGCCGGGCGCCGGTGCCAGTGCCAGCGGCAACGGTGGCGTAGGGGCCGGTCTCCGCGCCCGCGTCCGTGCCCACCGGTCCTCCCTGCGTCCACGTCGCCCGCGATAGCCGTACTGAAGCCGTCGCGGCTAGCGCACCGCCAGCGCCACCGAAGCCGATGCCGTCATCAACTGGTGGCGCATCCCCGAGGATATTCGTGGGGTACTTCAATGGTTACCACACCTTCGCAGCGCCGTGGCAGGACCAACGCGCCTGACCTCCCCTTTAGACGCCGCACCCGGCCCCCTGGTTGGACCTAGCCCGTGTTTGGTTGGAGTTAGCCCGTGTTTGGTTGGAGCTACACTGAAGCCGGGTAGATAGTAGGACGTCCTACTAATTCCGAAGTTCCAAGGGGGGACTGTGGCCGAAGACAGGTCCGAAGAGAGCCAGACTGGGCGCCAGCGCTGGCGGCGCGGCTACGAGCAGGCGGCCAAGCGCGAGGCTGACTTCACCACTCTGTCCGGCCTGGACGTCGACCCGGTCTACGGGCCGCCGGACGACCAGGAGCCGCCGGACCGGATCGGCTGGCCTGGCGAGTTCCCGTTCACCCGCGGCCTGTACCCCACCGGCTACCGGGGCAAGCCGTGGACGATCAGGCAGTTCTCCGGGTTCGGCAACGTCAGGCAGACCAACGAGCGGTACAAGATGCTGCTCGGCGCCGGCGGCGCCGGCCTGTCGGTGGCGTTCGACATGCCGACGCTGATGGGCCGCGACTCCGACGAACCGCGGTCGCTTGGCGAGGTCGGCCACTGCGGCGTCGCCATCGACTCGGCCGCCGACATGGCGGAGCTCTTCGACGGCATCCCGCTGGACGAGACCACCACGTCGATGACGATCAGCGGCCCGGCCGTCCCGGTCTTCTGCATGTACCTGGTCGCCGCCGAACGTCAGGGCAAGGACATCGGGAAGCTCGACGGCACCCTGCAGACCGACATCTTCAAGGAGTACACCGCCCAGAAGGAGTGGCTGTTCGCTCCCGAGCCGCACCTGCGCCTGATCGGCGACCTGATGGAGTTCTGCAGCCAGAACATCCCGCGTTACAAGCCCGTCTCGGTCTCCGGCTACCACATCAGGGAGGCCGGTTCGACGGCCGCCCAGGAGCTCGCCTTCACCCTCGCCGACGGCTTCGGCTACGTAGAGCTCGGCATCTCGCGCGGTCTGGACGTCGACCAGTTCGCGCCTGGCCTGTCGTTCTTCTTCGACGCGCACATCGACTTCTTCGAGGAGATCGCGAAGTTCCGTGCCGCCCGCCGGATCTGGGCCCGATGGCTCCGCGACGTCTACGGGGCGAAGACACCGCGCGCGCAATGGATGAGGTTCCACACTCAGACCGCCGGGGTGTCGCTGACCGCCCAGCAGCCGCAGAACAACGTCGTCCGCACCGCCATCGAGGCCCTCGCCGCGGTCCTCGGCGGCACCAACTCGCTGCACACGAACGCGCTCGACGAGGTGCTCGCACTGCCCAGCGAGGCGGCCGCGGAGACGGCGCTGCGCACTCAGCAGGTGATCATGGAGGAGACCGGGGTGACCGGCGTCGCCGACCCGCTCGGCGGCTCGTGGTACGTGGAGGCGCTGACCGACCGGATCGAGGCGGAAGCGGAGCAGGTCTTCGCCAAGATCCGCGGCATGTCGCCCGACGGGTCGATGACCGGCGGCATCTTGCGCGGCATCGAGAACGGCTGGTTCACCGGCGAGATCGCCGACGCCGCGTTCGAGTACCAGCAGAAGCTGGAGAAGGGGGAGAAGCACGTCGTCGGCGTCACCGGCCACACCGCGACCGTGGGCGGCGAGCTGGAGATCCTGCGGATCAGCCCCGATGTCGAGCGTGCCCAGGTCAGGGAGCTGGCCGCCCGCCGCGCCAGCCGCGACCAGGCGGCCGTCGACCGCGCGCTCGCCGCGATGGCCGCCGCCGCCCGCACCGACGCCAACCTCGTGCCCCCGATGCTCGAGGCTGCCCGCGCGGAGGCCACGCTAGGCGAGATATGCGGCGCGCTGCGCGCCGAGTGGGGCAGCTACTCAGAACCGGCGGCTTTTTAGGATTTTCCCGAACGGGCCCGTGGCGTCTCCCCGCCGTCCCGCTCCACCGGACCCGCGCGAACGTGCACGCGCTCGCCCTGCGGGCCGAACAGGCTGAGCAGCTCGACGGCCCCGGGCCCGGCGGCGCCGAACCAGTGCGGCACCCGGGTGTCGAACTCGGCCGCCTCGCCGGACGTGAGCACCACGTCGTGCTCGGCGAGCACCAGCCGGAGCCTGCCGTCGAGCACGTACAGCCATTCGTAACCCTCGTGGCTGCGCGGGTCGGGCACCCGCCTGCTGCTGCCGGCCGGAATGACCAGCTTGTAGGCCTGCAGGCCGACGGGCCTGCGGTTCAGCGGATAGTAGGTCATCCCGTCCCGCCGGAAGGAACTCGGCCGCACCCGGGGGTCAGCCACCGGCGCCGTCACGATCTGGTCCAGGCTCACCTGGTAGGCGCGGGCGAGCGGGAGCAGCAGTTCCAGCGTGGCCCGGCGCTGGCCCGACTCCAGCCGGGACAGCGTGCTGACCGAGATGCCCGTCACGGCCGACACCTCGGCCAGGCTCGTGCCACGGTCCTGCCGCAGCGACCGCAGCCGCGGCCCGACTGTGGCGAGGGCTTGATCTGTCTCGTCGGTCATCTGGTCATTTTGCCATATCGGCAACCTAATTTGCCAACCTGCGCTCGGCCGTGCATCATGGCGGCGAAGCCTGAGGAGGAACGCGATGAGCGGTCATGACCATGGTCCTGAGATGTTTGACGCGGCGTTCTGGGACGCCAGGTACAGTTCCGCGCACGCGCTGTGGAGCGGGAACCCCAACCATCACCTGGTCGCCGAGGTCGGCGGCCCGGCCGGCCTCGCACCGGGAACGGCACTGGACGCCGGCGCCGGAGAGGGCGCCGACGCCATCTGGCTAGCGGAGCGCGGCTGGCAGGTCACGGCCGTGGACGTCTCAGGCGTGGCGCTCGGCCGGGCGGCCGAACACGCCGCCAAGGCCGGCGACGAGGTGGCCGCGCGCATCCGCTGGCTGCGCGAGGACCTGATCGAGTGGACACCGCCCGGGCGCGCCTATGACCTGGTGACGTCCCAGTACATACACCTGCCGGGGGCACTGAGGCACACCTTCTTCGCCCGGCTGGCCGCGGCCGTCCGTGACGGCGGGACGCTGCTGATCGTCGGTCACCATCCGATGGACCTGGACACTACGCTGCAGCGGCCGAACCATCCCGAGCTCCTCTTCACCGGCGACGAACTCGCCAGCGAGATCGGCGGGGACGGGTGGGAGATCGTCACGAACGTCACCGCGGAACGGGAGACCACCGACCCGGACGGCCGGCCCGTCACGGCTCACGACACCGTCTTCCGCGCCCGCCGCGTCTGACCGTGCGTCAGGAGGGGCTGTCGACCGGGAGGCCCGCCTCCCGCGCGGCCTCGAGCAGCGGCTTGTCGTAGGCGACGAACGACACCAGGTCGCGCCGGATGGCCAGCGCGGAGGCGAGGTGGATCGCCCCGGCGGTGCCGAGCCCGGCGGGCGGCAGGGTCGCCGCGGTTTCGAGCACGTCGTCGCGGAGCGCCACCCGGCCGATCCGCCGGATGATCCGCTGGCCGCGGGGGATCGCGCCAGGCTCGGCGAGCCAGATGGCCCGCAGCACCTCGGCCCTGTGCAGGGCGCTGGACACCAGCGACTGGTCCGCGCGCTCCGCCAGCCAGCTGGCGAGCGCCTCCGACTCGGGCTCGGTCAGCGCGAGCTTCACGAGCGCGGAGGAATCGAGGTAGATCACGACTGTGCCTCGCCCTCGTCCACGCGTGCCTGGCGCAGCCGCTCGCTCGCGCTGGGCCTAGTGCCCCGGGCGCCCCGCCCGGGCGACGCCGGGTACGGGTCGACGTCGAGCACGCTGCCGGACTCTTCGGCCCGCTCGACGACGCCGGCCGCGATCCAGCGCTCGAGCGGGCTGTCCGGCTGGCGCACCGGGATCATCTGCGCCACCAGGCGGCCGCGGTTGGTGATGTCAACCGTGTACCCCCGCTCCACCAGGTCGACGTAGACGCTCGCGTGCTGGCGCAGCTCCCTGATGCCGATCCGCCGCGGCACGCTCGTGGACGCGTGATGGACCGGGTCTCCGGAGTAGCCCAGGTCCGGGTTCAGCGGCTTACCCCGGCGCCGGTCGCCCTTCTGTGGCATGAGCCGAGTGTAGCACACGACATGCTACACTCGGTGCCGCGACACGCCGGCATGTCGCTCGGGAATGAGCCGGGCGCCGATGTCGCTGACGCCTAGTGCACAGAGCGCAATGAACATGGGGCAGGATAGAAGTTATGCAGCAGCCGCGGGATTTCTCCATCTACGGTGCCGTTGACCTCGGCGCGCGGCAGGCCGCCGCGCAGCGCAGGCAGCAGGCGGCCAGGGCCGCCGAGACCGGCGAGTCAGGCAGCGAGGCGTCGGCGTTCGTGTTCGACGTCACCGAAGAAACCTTCAACACCGACGTGGCGGAAAGGTCCCGCACCACGCCGGTCATCGTCGACCTGTGGGCGGACTGGTGCGGGCCATGCAAGCAGCTCAGCCCGGTGCTCGAGAAGCTTGCCAACGAGGCGGCCGGCGCCTGGGTGCTCGCCAAGATCGACGTGGACGCGAACCCGCGGCTCGCCCAGGCGTTCCAGGCGCAGTCCATTCCCATGGTCGTCGCGATCATCGGCGGCCAGATGGTGGACGCGTTCCTCGGCGCGATGCCCGAGTCCCAGGTGAGGCAGTGGCTGACCCAGGTGCTCGCGGTGGCCGATCAGGTCGGCGTCGGGGCCCCAGGAGCGGACGGCGTTCCCGGCGCCGACGGCGCGGACGACCTGTCGGCCGTGGATGACCTGCCGCCCGCCTACGCCGAGGCGCAGGCCGCGATGGAAAGCGGCGACATGGACACCGCGACGAGCGTCATCGAGAAGGCGCTCGCCGAGACCCCCGGCGACCCGTTGCTGAAGAGCTGGCTCGCCCAGGCGACCCTGATCAAGCGGGTCGGCGGCTACGATCAGGCCGCGGCGCGCCGCGACGCCGCCGCGAGCCCGTCCGACGTCGAAGCGCAACTGCGCGTCGCCGACATCGAGCTGGCCAGCGGCCGGACCGAAGAGGCCTTCGACCGGCTGCTCGGCGTTATCCGGCGCACGTCGGGCGACGAGCGCAACACGGCGCGCGTGCAGCTGCTGAGCCTCTTCGACATCTTCCCGCCGGACGACCCGCAGGTGAAGCGGGCCCGCAGCCAGCTAACCGCGCTGCTCTTCTAACGGGGGGAGCTTAGGCCGGCGAGGTAGGTGCCGAGCAGGCGGCGGCATGTCGCGTCCCAGGCTGGCCCGGAGCGGCGTGGCTGAGCGAGCAGCGCTCCGAATGTGACGACGTCCTGCGGGGTAACGTCGCGGGTGATGGTGCCGTCTGTCCGCCCGCGGTCGATGATCTGCTGAATTATCCCGTGGACCTCCTCGCGGAGTAGGCGTGTCCTGTCCCATGTCGGGGACGGTCCGCCGTGCAGCGGCAGCACGAGTTCGTTGCGCTGGCTGATCGCCGCCTCGATGAACTGCCGCAGCGCCTCGGCGCCGGTCGTCCCGTCGTCTGCTGCGGCCCTGGCGTTGGCGAGTACCTGCTCGAACGACGTGTGGGTGAGGTACCCGAGCAGGTCCTCGCGGGTGGGGAAGTGACGGTAAAGAGTGCCGATGCCAACTCCCGCATCGGCGGCAATCGTTGCCATGGGCACGCGCGGGCCTTCTCGGTGCAGTGCCGCGGTGGCGGCCCGGACGAGGGCCTGGTGGTTGCGGGCCGCGTCGCTGCGCGGCTCCCGCAAGCTGTCGTGGGCCACCATGTCTTCATTCAACCCCCCAGACGACCCGGCTGGCATGCGTGTTACGGTGAAGCGGACGAAATGCTCCGTTTCCGAGCTTCTTCGACGAGCTCGCCCGCTGAATGCCAGCCGACCATCGCACCACGAGGAGACATCATGCCCAACCAGCCGAACACGGTTCCGCCCGACAACCTGTCACGCAGGCTCACCGTCGCGCGGCCCGACGAGGATCAGAGCCTCCCGCACATCGGGCTTGTCGGCGACACCTACACGATCCTCGTGACCGGCCGCGACACGGAAGGCAAATACACCCTCATCGACATGCACGTTCCGCCGGGCGGCGGGCCGCCTCCGCACCGCCACGACTTCGAGGAGATGTTCACCGTCCTTGACGGAGAGGTCCGGGTGACGTTCCGCGGGGAAACCACCGTCGCGCGGGCCGGGCAGACGGTCAATGTGCCGGCCAACGCGCCGCATTCTTTCACCAACTCCGCCGGCACGCCGTCACGGCTCCTGTGCCTGTGCGCGCCCGCAGGCCAAGACGAGTTCTTCACCCTGGTCGGCCAGGCAGTTGCCACCCGGACTGAGGCGCCGCCGCCGCTCAGCCCGGACGCACAGGCGGCGTTCATCGCGAAGTCGAGGAACCTCGCCCCTCGGTTCAAGACCGAACTGCTGCCGCCGCCCGGTGATGACTAACAGGAGCTCGCCCGGCCCGCGGCTGTCTAGCGGGCGCGCTGAGTCGCCGGGTCTTCGGCGAGCTGCTCGAGGGCGGGGAGCGCGGTCGCCAGGGCGGCCCGCTGCTCCGGGGTCAGCCCCATCAGGGACTGCGTGAGCAGGGCGGTGCCCTCCGCGCGCAGCCGCTCGA
>NZ_JBARCR010000403.1:0-4616 GCF_049794275.1 Trebonia sp. | reverse complement strand
CCCGCGGACCGGTCCCGGGCGAACACCTCCCCGCCGAGCCCGTCCGGGCCCAGCATCGCGGCCAGCTCGGTCAGGTCCACGTCGGCGGCGTCACCGAGGCTGATCGTTGCGGCCGGGCCTTCGATCTCCCACTCCTCGGGGATCCGCGCCCGGCCCGCGTCCAGGTCAGCGATGTAGGCGGCCATCTCCGCGTCGCCGTCCCAGTCATCCTCCGCCGGAACCCCGGCTGGCATGCCCGCGGTCTCGTCTCGCGCCGGAATGCCGGGCGGCGGCTGCTCGCCGTCTGGCCCGGGACCGGGGAACGAGGCTTCGGACACTACGACACTCCGTTCGAATGAGCTTTTCTTATATGAACACTTTATCGAGAAGGTCCGACATTCGAGGCCTCTCAGAGCGGCTGTCGGCAAGATTTTCTGCGCTGTGATAGTCAGGTGCCGTGCTGACGCCAATCCTGGCGACCGATGATCCGTATGAGGCTGCTGCGGTGTTTATGAAAGCGGGGTGGTCGCCGGTCTTCCAGACGCCGCGAGACTCCGGCGGTCTACGAGGCGCACCGGCGGCATGCCGAATCGGTCACCGATCTCGCTGACCAACTACGGGGTGAACGGGCATTCCATGCGGTCCTGCTTGGCTACCGGTTCCTGATTGCCGCGGGAGGCTGAGTTCACCTCTAGGCGGGAGATAGGTCTACCTCGAATTCGGAATCTAGGGCCATCGACCCGGGCGGGGGCGGGCCGCGAGGCTAGTGCCCATGGTTGCCGTGGCTGTTGGCCTGGATCAGCCAGCGTCGCCTCCGGCGCCCCCCGGCCTGCTGGGGCGCCTTGAACGTACCGCCTCACCCCGCGCGCGTGTTCTGCTCGTCGCGCTGAACCTCGCGGCCGTCGCGTTCTACCTGCTGTCCGTTACCTGGCACGGGATCGGGTTCGGCCGGTACCGGATCGACCTGGACGTCTACCGGATCGGCAGCCAGGTGTGGCTGCGGCATGGGGACCTGTACGGGGTGTTGCCGCTGACGAGCAGCGGCATGCGGCTCCCGTTCAGCTATCCGCCGATCGCCGCCGTGGCGCTGTCGCCGCTCTCGCTCATGCCGATGGCCGTCGCGGGCACGCTGCTCACGCTCGCCAGCGTCGCGCTGACCGCGGTGGTGCTGCGGCTGTTCCTCCGGTACGGCGCAGGGGCCGGATCCTGGTGGACGGTTGGCTGGCTACTGCCAGTCGCGCTGTTGCTCGAACCGGTGCGGAACACGCTGAACTACGGTCAGGTCAACGTCCTGCTGATGGCGCTCGTGGCGGCGGACTGCCTGCTCCCTGACACGCGCTGGCCGCGCGGCGCGCTCGTCGGCCTCGCCGCCGCGCTGAAGCTGACCCCCGCGGCGTTCGTGTTGTTCTTCCTGTGCCGCGGCGACCGGCGGGCCGCCGGGACCTCCGCTGTCTCGTTCGCGGCCTGCACCGCGGTCGGCTTCGCGCTGGACTGGCACGACTCGGTGCGGTACTGGACGTCGATCGTCGTCCAGACCACCAGGCCCGGCAGCCTGCTGTTCTGCGCCAACCAGTCCATCCAGGGCGTCCTCGCCCGCGCTGGGCTCGATCCGCGCACGCCGACCGGGACGGCCGCGTGGCTGGCTGCCTCCGCGGTGGTTCTTGTGCTGGCCTGGTTCGGCATGCGGCGGGCCTGCGCCGTATCGGACGACGCGTGGGCGCTGTCGCTGAACGCCTTCGCCGCGCTGCTGATATCGCCGATCTCCTGGTCACACCACTGGGTGTGGGCCGCGCCCGCGCTGCTCCTGCTCACGGTCCGCGGCCTCCAGGACAAGAACCGCGCCCTGCTGGCGGCCGCGCTCACCGGGCTCGCCGTCTTCGCCGCCGGGCCGCAGTGGTGGTTCCCGCACACGGAGAACCGCGAGGCGCACTGGGCCGCCTGGGAGCAGGTGATCGGCGGCTCCTACGTGATCCTCGCCGCCGTCATCCTGCTGATCTCGGCGCACCGTAACGACGCCAACAAGACCCTGGGTACTCGGGGTGAGCCGCGCTCTTCGCGCGCTATAGCCTAGGGGCGTGCGAAGGCTTACCCGGGCAGCTGGCGCCGCGGGCGCCGCCGTGATGGCGGCACTCGCGGCCGCCGGCTGTTCGGCGGCTCACGCGAGCGGGCCGGCCCTCGCGGTGCCTGCCGCCTACGTCCAGATGCCGTCCAGCGGGGACTCGACCGTCGGCTACCTGGACATCAGGAACAACGGCACCGCCGACCAGCTGGTCTCGGTGCGCACCAGCGTCGGCGGAACGGTGCAGCTGCGCGCCCCGGTGCGGCCCGGCGCCAGCCCGATCGTGTTCCACACCGTGCCGGACATCCCGGTCGCCGCCAACGCGATGACGCAGCTCGTCCCGGACAGCTACCACCTGCTGATCACCGGCGCGGGGCCGCTGCGGGACGGCAAGGACATCACGCTGACGCTGACCTTCGCGCGCTCCGGGCCGATCACCATCCTCGCGCTCGTCACGAACCCCGAGTCCGGCGGCTCGAGCTACTTCCTCAACTGATCCCTCAGCTGGGCCGGCGCGTCAGCGGAAGGCCGGCCTTGGTGGGCTCGTCGGCCGGCGTGTACACCGTCAGCCGCGCGTCGGGCATGGCCGGGACCTGCAGCTCGGTCGCGGTGAAGGTCAGCGGCCCGGCCGTCGCGTGAATGAAGGTGCGGACGCGCGGCTCGGGGTCCGCCACCTCGTGCCGCGACCACAGGTCGGCGAACTCACGGCTCATGCCGCACAGCCTGCGGATGTCCTCCTCCCAGTCCGGGTCGCCGACGTGCCGCGCGTAGGCGGCGCGCATCCGGGCAACGAGGTAACGCACCTCCCGCTCGTACTGCGGGAACTTCTGCCGGGCGGCGGGCTCGGTCACGCAGCACCACAGCGTGTTCTTGTGCACGCACGGCATCGAGTGCCACTCCCAGAACAGGTCCTCGTGCGCCGCGTTCGACACCAGGATGTCGAACCGCCCGTTGGTCAGCGTGGCGGGCAGCGGATCCAGCGAGCACACGATCTCGCTGACCTCCGCGGGCACCGGGCCGCGCAGACCGCCGGTGAGCAGCGGCGTCGCCTCCGCTAGCTGGTACATGTGCTCGCGCTCGGCCCGGTCCAGCCGCAGCGTGTTGGCGACGGCGTCGAGTACCTGGGTGCTCGCGTTGATCTCCCGGCCCTGTTCCAGCCAGGTGTACCAGGTGACGCCGACGCCGGCCAGCAGCGCCACCTCCTCGCGGCGCAGCCCTGGCGTGCGCCGCCGCGGCCCGCCCGGCATGCCGAAGTCCGCGGGCAACAACCCCGCCCGCCGTGCCTTCAGGAAATTGCCTAGTTCCTCCCGGCGCCGCCCGGCGGCCGGCGCCACTGTCATGGACTCATAAGCGACCACGAAACCACCCTAACGAGCACCACCGACATTTACGCGTGGGTGGTAGTCGCAACACCATGATCGGCCGGCTCTCTCCTGTTAGCGGCGGATGGCCGGAGGCTGAGATCATGACTTCGACGTGGGATATCAGGCCGGCGATCGCCTCCGAGCGGGAGGCCGGCGCGTCCTGGCTGATGCTCGTGGTGCTGCTGGCCGGCCAGTTCATGGCGCTCCTCGATGTGACGATAGTCAACGTCGCGATGCCGACGATCGGCCGGTCGCTGCACGCGTCCGGCGCGGAACTCCAGCTCGTCGTCGCCGGGTACACCGTCAGCTACGCGATGCTGCTGATCACCGGCGCGCGGCTCGGCGACCTCGCCGGGCGGCGGCGGATGTTCCTGACCGGGGTGGGCGTGTTCACGCTCGCCTCGCTGGCCTGCGGGCTCGCGCCGGGCATCGGGGTGCTCATCGCGGCCAGGTTCGTGCAGGGCGCCGGCGCGGCCGCGATGATGCCGCAGATCATGAGCGTCATCCAGGTGCGGTTCAGCGGCGCCGCCCGGGCGCGCGCGCTGAGCGCGTACACGGCCGTGCTGTCCTCGGGGTTCGTCGCCGGGCAGGTGATCGGGGGCGTGCTGGTGTCGGCGAACCTGTTCGGGACGTCATGGCGGCCGGTGTTCCTTGTCAACGTCCCGATCGGGCTGGCGGTCCTCGCCCTGGTGCCGCGCGTGGTGCCGGCCGACTCTCCCGCCGGGGCGCGGCGGCTCGACCTGGCCGGGCTGGCCGTGGCGGTGCCCGCGGTGTTCCTGATCGTGCTCCCGCTGATGCTCGGTCAGCAGGAGAACTGGCCTGCCTGGGTGCTCGCCTGCATAGCGCTCGGCTGCCTGCTGGCCGCCGTCTTCCTTTTCACCGAACGTACCGTGGCCTCCCGCGGCGGCGACCCGTTGCTCTCGCTGTCGGTGTTCCGGTCACCGGGGCTGCTCGCCGGGCTGCTGGCGGTATTCGTGCTGATGGTCACCTACGGCGGCTGGCTGTTCAGCTTCGCGATCGACCTGCAGGGCGGGCTCGGCGACAGCGCGATGCGGGCCGGGCTGACGATCGCGCCCGCCGCGGTGGCGTTCGGGCTGTGCGGATACTTCTGGCGGCGGCTGCCGGCCGCAGCGCACTACCTGCTGCCGCCGCTGGAGGCCACGGTACGTTCGGTGAAAAGGAAGACGGCGGCCAGCAGGCAGCCGAGCGCTATG
>NZ_JBARCR010000402.1:0-5227 GCF_049794275.1 Trebonia sp. | reverse complement strand
GGCTGGCGCTGGTCCTGTCGCTGGTCTTCGCGGCGCCCGCCGGCCCGGCCCGGGCGGCCACCAGGATTGCCCTCGGGCTCACCGCGCTGTTCGCCCTGTCGCCGGCCACCAGGTTCGGCTACTTTTGCTACCCGCTCGCGCTCTGCGGCTGGGTCGTCCTCTCCGGAGCCGGACGGCTCACCGTCCGCAGGCCGGCGCCACGCCTGACGCTGCGTTCGCGCCGGGCTGCCCAGCCAGCGCCGGTCGCCCTCCCGCGGAGGCCGGCCGAAGACAGCGGGTCATAAGGTTCCCTCCGCGATCCGCTTCAGGGCGGCGAGCGTCTGCGGGATCCCTGTCCGCGCGGCCTCGAACCGGTTGGCGACCTGCGCCGCCGCGTCCGGTCCGAACCGCTCATCGAATCGCTTGAGGCCGGCGGGCAGCATTTCCCAGGATTCGGTCACCAGCGTCCCGTCCGCCGCCGGGGTGAACGTGTAGCCCCACCGGGTCCAGGCGCCGCCGACCACGAACGCGAACTCCTCGCCGGGGGCGGCCGCGACCACCTGCGACCGCGTCTCCCAGGGATCCCGGCCGGGGAGTTCGTTGCGCCCGGTGAACCACGCGCCGGCCCACGGCCCCGGCCCGTCGTCCCACCAGCAGGCCTTGCACACCGGGCTCCATTCGCCCATTCGCGTGACATCAGAAACCATGTCGTACAGGTCAGCGGGGGACCGGGCGATGACGATCGAGTCCGCATACGTCAGCGGTGTGTTCACGGTCACCTAGTATCGCAACGCCCGGACCCGGCGGGCTAGCGTAAAGCCCATGACGATCATGACGCGGACCCTCGGCCGCACCCAGGCAGACGTGACCATCCTCGGCTACGGCGCAATGGAGCTGAGAGGCGAGCCCCGCGGGCCGGAGATCGACGACGACACGGCGGGCCGCCTGCTGAACGCGGTGCTTGACGGCGGGATCAACCTGATCGACACGAGCCCGGACTACGGCCGCAGCGAGGAGCTCATCGGTCAGCATCTCGGTCACCGGCGCGACGAGTTCTTCCTGGCGTCCAAGTGCGGCTGCCTCATCGAGATCCCGGCGGATGCCCAGCCCCCCTACCCGCACGACTACAGCCCGGCGAACGTCAGGGCGGACGTGGAGCAGTCGCTGCGGCGGCTGCGCACCGACCGTCTCGACCTGGTGCAGGTGCACATGTCCCCGAGCGTCGAGCAGCTCAGGGACAACCAGACGGTCGAGACGCTGCAGGAGCTGCGGAAGGAAGGCAAGGTCCGCTTCATCGGGATGTCCGGCATCCTGCCCAACTTGCCGGGGCAGATCGCCATGGACGTCTTCGACGCCTTCCAGATCCCCTATTCGGCGGTGCAGCGCGATCACGAGGAGCTCATCACGGCGGCCGCCGGGACCGGCGCCGGCACCCTGATCCGCGGCGGCGCGGCGCGCGGCGCGCCGTCAGAGGACAAGAACTGGCGGACCGGCCCGCTCAGCCAGCCGGCCGGGCTCGGCCAGCGGAACTGGGCGGCCTCGGGCATCGGGGACCTGCTCGCCGGCAGCGGCATGACCCCGATGGAGTTCGTGCTGCGCTTCACCCTCAGCCACCCGTACCTGTCGACCACCATCGTCGGCACGGCCAGCCCCGGTCACCTCCAGAGCAACATCGCGACCGCGGAAAAGGGACCGCTGCCCGCCGACCTGTACGCCGAGGCGAAGTCGCGCCTGCAGCCAGCCGATGAGTAGCCGGGCACTGCGGGCGGTCGCGGTCTACTGCGGGTCTAACCAGGGCACCGACCCGGTGTACGCGCGGGCCGCCGCATCCCTCGGGCGGCTGCTCGCGGAACAGGGCATCCGGCTGGTCTACGGCGGCGGGGACGTCGGCCTGATGGGCGTCCTCGCCGATGCCGTCCGCGACGCCGGCGGAGAGGTCTTCGGGGTGATCACCCGCGCCCTGGTGGACAGGGAGGTCGCACATCCCGGGCTGACGAACCTCACGGTCGTCGAGACCATGCATGAGCGCAAGGCCACGATGTCCGACGCGGCCGACGCGTTCATCATGCTGCCCGGCGGCTACGGGACCTTCGACGAGTTCTTCGAGGTCGTCACCTGGACCCAGCTCGGCATCCACGCGAAGCCGTGCGGGGTGCTCGACGTAGACGGCTACTTCGAACCGCTTCGCGCGCTGCTCGACGGCGCGGTGCGGCAGGGCTTCGTCAGCGAGGTTCACCGGGAGCTGGTGATCACCGACGACGACCCGGCACGGCTGCTCGGCAGGCTCGCCGCCTGGACCCCGGTGACGACGGACAAGTGGCTGGAGAGCTCCGAGCGCTGACCTAACTCCCGCAGCCAGACAGACAGGTTCGCGGGCTGCAGGGCCCGCTGCACGACGGCGGCGAGATCGCCGGTGACGGAGTCGGCGTCGACGGTGTCCTTGAGCCGGGCGGCGAACAGCGCCACGGTGGCCTCGGCGTCGTAGCGGGCACGGTTGAACCGGCGGTCCACCACCCGCTGTACCCGGCGCCGCAGCACGTTGAACAGCGCCGCCACGATCAGCGTCGCGCCGGCGACGGCGACAGGGGAACTGAGCGTGAGCACGTCCGTCGCCAGCAGCACCAGGCCCGCGTAGAGGCCGATCAGCACGCCGGTCACGATCGCGTAGGCCAGCGTCCTGCTGATGATCCTGTCGATGTCGTATAGCCGGAACTTCAGGATGCCGATGCCGAGGCTGACCGGCAGCGCGGCCACCCCGCACGCGGCGATGGCCTGGAGCGCGGCCGGCATGGTCCCCCACGCGACGAGCGCGATCCCGCAGGCCGCGCACACCGCCGCGCCGCCGATCAGCCACTTCAGCTGCTGCCTGTACTCGCCGGCCGACCGGCGCCACGCTACGGCCTGGTAGCCGAGCCAGGCCAGCCAGGCGACCCCCGTGCCGAGGAAGAAGACCTCCGACAGCGCGCTCCACCACAGCGCGTTCTGCCCGGTGGTCAGGGCGCCGTTGGCGTCGACCCGGATGTCGTGCCGGGCGGCGGCGAGCACCGCGAGCGCCCAGGCCCCGGCGATCCACGCGCCGCCGAGCACCACGTAGGCCCGGATCACCCAGCGCCAGCGCGACGTCAGCGCGCCGCCGTCCGGGTACACGAGGAAGGCCAGCCCGAACAGCACGATGGCAAGCGCCCAGGACTGGGCGGCCCATACCGCTACCGGACCAAGCGGCAGCGTGCCGTGGTGGTCGCGGTAGTCGAGCGCCGCGTAGCCGCTCCCTGCGCCGTCCAGGACGAAGAAGACGGCGATCCCGGACAGGATCCACCCCATGGGGTGCTCGGGACGGTGCCAGACGACGATCGTGCCGACGGACACGCAGGCCAGGGCGATCGGCAGCGAGCCGCCGCTGTCCAGGCTCGCCAGCTGATGCTTGGCGATGGCGATGACCACGATGACGGCGGTCAAACCCCAGCAGAGGCAGAACAGCGCCACCGCCGCGGCCCTGGCCGGCCTCCGGCGCCGATCGGTCATCACGGCAGCAACGCTATGTTCCTGGCGTTCCGGGATCGTTACGACGCGGCGCTGCGGGTACCGTTCCCGTTGTGAGCCGGTGGGTGCTGCACGTTGACCTGGACCAGTTCATCGCGGCCGTCGAGGTGCTGCGCCGCCCGGAACTGCGCGGCAAGCCTGTCGTGGTGGGCGGCGACGGCGACCCCGCCAAGCGCGGCGTGGTCAGCACCGCGTCCTACGAGGCGCGGGAGTTCGGCGTGCACTCGGGACAGCCGCTGCGCACCGCGGCCAAGCGCTGTCCTGACTGCGTGTTCCTGCCGGTGGACGCCGACGCCTACAACGAGGTCTCCGAGCGGGTCATGGCCGTGCTGCGGGACACCGGCCAGCCGGTGGAGGTGCTCGGCTGGGACGAGGCCTTCGTCGGCGTGGACACGGCCGACCCGGAAACCTTCGCCCGCGCGCTCGCCGCCGACGTGCGGGTGGCGACCGAACTGGACTGCTCGGTCGGGATCGGCGAGAACAAGCTGCAGGCGAAGATCGCGACCGGGTTCGGCAAGCCGGCCGGGGTGTTCCGGCTGACCTCGGCGACCTGGTTCGACCTGCTCGGCGACCGGCCGCCTGACGCGATCTGGGGGATCGGCGCGAAGACGACGGCCAAGCTCGCCACGCTCGGCATCGGCACCGTGCGAGAGCTCGCCGCGGCCGACCCGGACCGGCTGGCGCGGGAGTTCGGGCCGATGACGGGCCCGTGGCTGGTGCTGCTCGGCCGCGGTATCGGCGACGACGAGGTGGACCCGACGCCGTACGTCGCCAGGTCGCACGGCCGCGAGGTCACCTACCAGCGCAACATCGCCGACTGGACGCAGGTGACGGCCGAGGTGACCCGGCTGGCCAGGCAGGTCGAAACGGAGGTGGACCGCCCGGTGGCCCGCGTCGTCGTCAAGGTGCGCTACGCCCCGTTCGACACGGTCACCCACGGCGTCCCGCTGGCCGGCGACTTCGCGGCGGCCGCGCTGGCGGCGCTGGCGCTGTTCGAGCCGGGCGTCCCGCCCCGTCCGGTCCGCCTGCTCGGCGTGCGCGCCGAGTTCGCCGACGTCGACGGCTAGGCCTCAGCGACAGCGGGCTCCGCGTACGCTGCCGCGACCGTGGCCCGGTCGAACACGCGCCAGGTCGTCGCCGCCACGATGAGCGCCACGACGAAGCCGACCCAGTACGGTGCGGTGATGCCGAAGGCGCCGGCGAGGGCACCGCCGAGTAGCGCCCCTGCGAAGTTCCCGCCGGCTGAGATGAACAAGTTCGCGCTGCTGACCCGGCCCAGCATGTGCGCCGGCGTCAGCCGCTGCCGCAACGAGGTGCCCACGATGGTCCACAGCGCTGCGTGGATCCCGAACACAGCCAGCACGACGCCCACGACGTAGACGTTTGTCGCGAGCGCGAGGGTCAGGTGCGTCAGCGCCTCGACCAGCAGCCCGATCCTGATCGTCCAGGTCGCGGTGACCCGCCTGATCACCCGGTCGCCGACCGCCGAGCCGAGCAGGCTGCCGACGGCCATGCAGGTGAAGAGCGACCCGTAGCCGACGGAGCCGACGTGCAGCCGCTCCTTCGCGAGCAGCACCAGGACCGCGGTCGCCGCGGCGAGCGTTATGTTCAGCAGCCCGATCAGGATGGCCATCGTGCGCAGCATCCGCTGCTTGAGCAGCCAGCGGAGCCCCTCGGTCACCTCGGCCCTCACCTTCAGGCGCCGGCC
>NZ_JBARCR010000401.1:0-3852 GCF_049794275.1 Trebonia sp. | reverse complement strand
CGATCGATCAGGAAGGCGTCCGCGCCGAGGTGCGGTGGGGCGGCGGCCAGGACCGGATCGACCCCGTGACGCAGATCACCAGGGAACACATGAGCATCACCGCTCACGACGCGGACGGGACGGTCCGCACGGTCGGCGACGTGGTGCCCAACCGGTTCTGGACCGCGACCGAGCTGACCGCCGCGCTCCGCCTCGATGGCAGCTTCACGGTCGCGGCCAGCTACGGCGACTTCGACGACAGCACGGGGCTGGCCGACCCGGCCGCGTGGCGGATGATCCTCGTCCTCCGCCGCGCCTAGCCGAGTCGGCCCCACGCCCCGCGCTTACTCGACCGGGATCTCCTTGTTGATCAGCGACAGGTCGATGCCCTGCCGGGCGCGCACCGTGCGCGCCACGAGGAAGATCGCCAGCGCGAGCACGTACATCGCGCCCATGTAGATCAGCGAGTCGTTGTTGTTGACGCCGTAGGCGGATTTCGACAGCCACTCGTACAGGCAGAAGCCGATCAGCCCGATGGTCACCAGGCCGCCCGCGGGCACCACCGGCACCCCGAGTAGCCGAATCCGCGACGCCGGCGAGGCCCGCCACAGTTCCGGCTTGCGCCACGGCAGGATCACCACGGCGATGGCGCTGAACAGGTACGTCACCGCGATCACCAGCGTCGCATCCAGGGTGTAGGTATGGAACGTCGAGTTGTAGGCGTACAGTGCGCTCAGCCCGACCGCGGGCAGCAGCATCAGCACCAGCGACCACACCGGCACCCGGCGCTTTTCCGATACCTGGGCCGCGCCGTCCGGCAGGATCCGGTCGAAGGCCGCGGCGAAGATCACCCGGGTCGAGGAGAGGAACAGCGTCCCCACCCACCCGAAGAACCACAGGCTCATCAACAGGATCAAAATCACCTGGAACGCCGTATTGTGCACTAGCCAGGCAGCCAGCAGCACCGGGTACGGGAAGATCGGCAGTGCGTGTGCCGTGGGGATCCCGTACAGGGAGTCCACCCAGAGCACGTTCGCGGACTGATAGAACGACCACCCGAACGTCTTGGCGAACAGCGTCAGGAGGACCACCGACAGCAGCACCGTGGTCCACAGCCCGAAGAACATGCCGCTGAACACGCGCTTGAAGTCGCTCGCCCCGCGGACCTCGCCGTACAGCGTGGTGCCCCAGTTCGGCCACAGCAGGTAGAACATCAGCATCGGGACCAGCAGCAGCGACTGGCTGAACGCGCCCGCCACGCCGAACGGCGGCGCCGTGTACCCGACCGCCTTGCTGCCCGCGTCCGCGAGCGTGCCGCCGTATCCGTTCTTCATCCCGAACAGCTTGGCGGTCTCCGAGTTGAACGACGAGATGAAGGCCGCCTTGCTAGACACCAGCAGGATGATCACGATGATCGCGAACCCGATGAGCCCGCCGAGGAAGCACCACTTCTGCACACTCGCGTACCCGGCCATGCCTAGCGAGACCAGCACGCCGGCTAGCGCGATCGTGATCAGCGTGACGACGAAGATGCCGTTGGGGGTGCCGAACCACGCCGCCCCCGACGAGCTGCCGAGCGTCGCCCACAGCGGCTGGAAGAATTCCTCCGCCAGCACCGACCCGTAGATCGGCGCCCATAGCCAGAGGATGAACCACCATCCGGTGGCGGCCATCACGAAGCCGAGCCCGCTGCCGAACGGGAGGATGCGGCTCTGCCACACATAGTCGCCTCCCGCCCGCGGGATCGTGACGACAAGCCCGCTGTAGGCGAGGACGAGGAACGACACCCACACGCCCGAGAGCAGCACGGCGGTAAGCAGCTGCCCGCTCGGGAACGCGCCCTGGTAGGCGAACTCGACCAGACCCAACGTGATTATGTTGGTGGACAGGCAGGCGTAGATCATCGAGTCGCGCACGGACCAGCCCCGGACCAGCCCGGTAGCGTTCCGCAGGAATAGCGTCGGTTTTTCGTCGCCGATGGCGTCGGTGGCCATATGTTCTCCTACAAGGGTTTATAAATCAGTTATTCCGAACGTACGTGTGATGACTCCCAGGCCCTATCCATAGCCACGATGGTTTAACCGTTGACTAGGACGTATTTGACTTTGCCCTTCTTCTGGTTCAAATCGATGATGGCCGCCTGGAGCACGCCGTCGCTGTAGGAACTGCCGGGGTTAATGGCGAGGGTGCGGCCCACCCGCGCCACCCCGCGGCTTTCGTGAATGTGCCCGTGCACGGAAAGCGGCGGCTGGTACCGCTGGAGCGCTTGCCGTACCGCGGTGGAGCCCACCGGCTTCATGACCGCGCCGCCGTGCGTCGGCCGCATGTTCGCGTCGAGCGCGGGCGCCTCGTCGAGGCCGGTGCCGAACGGCGGGGCGTGGAAGTTGAAGATCGTCCGGCTCAGGTCGGGAATCTGGCCGGCGACGGCGTCGATCTTCGCCGCGAGCTCGTCCTCCGGCGCCTCGCGGTGGGTGTTCCACGGCGTGGGGTTGGTCCAGCCCATCGACACCATGGACCAGCCGTCCAGATCGAGGACCTTCCCCTCGGCGAACGTCACGCACGGCGAGGCCTCGAGGATCGGGTCGATCTCGAAGATGTCGTCGTTGCCGCCGTTCAGGATGCAGGGGATGTTGCCGCCGCGCAGCTTGCCGTCCGCCATGTCCAGCCAGCGGTCCAGGGACTGGGTCATCTCCGTGTTGAACCGCTCGTCGATGGCCTGCTCGGTGTCGAGCGCGTCCAGCTCATCGGGTGTGACGATCGCCGGGTAGGAGCCGCGGTCCCTGAGCTGCTTTGCGGCCGCCTCCAGCGCTTCGCGGTTCTCCAGGCGGCGCTTCTCGCCCCTGATGGTGACCTCCCAGTACCCGTTGCGGGCCACGATCGGGACCATGATCTTGCCGGTGACGTCGCCGCCGAGCACCACCAGGTCGGCCTTGTAGAAGGCCGCCGCGTTGAGGAACTTGCGCCAGCAGATTTCCGACCCGTGGATGTCGGTTGCGAAGAAGATCTTCATCGGATGCCGCTTTCCGTAAGTGCGCTACCTCTTCTGGAAGCTCGTACCACCGCACGCGATCGCCGACGTTGGCCCGCAGCCGCCACTTGACGCCCTTGGGCACCGACTTCGCGAACTCGAGCAGCTGGGCCGCCTGCGCGAGCGGGTCGAAGGGCGCCGTCTGCGGGACCAGCCCGGGGTTTTCCGCGATCAGCGCCGGCAGCTTCTCCAAGTTCCCTGTGCAGGTCCGCCACCAGCCCCAGTCCGCGCCGAGCACCTCACCGAACCGGCCGGTGTCGATCACGTCGCCGCCGTCCGCCCCGCCGGACTGCGCGGTGCCGACCGGCACCCCCGCGAGCAGGTGCGTGATGTCGTGCGCGTCCTTGGCGTTCAGCTGGAAGATCTGCAGCTTGGACAGCAGCAAATCGGCCGGGTCGAGGGTGAGCGAAGAATTGCGGAATGACGGCCGGAAATCGAGCGTGTGGCACATCACCAGCCGGTCCACCATGACGTCGACAGGCCGTCCTGACGGGGCGATGAAGTACATCTGCCGATCGCCGTTCAGGCTGTTGAACATCCGGTCCGCGGTGCATCCGCTGCGTTCCAGGTAAGCGGCGACGTCGCGGCGCCCTTTTCCCGTGCACGCCAGGTCCATGTCCTGGCCTGGCCGCAGCCGGGGCGGGAATTCCGGGCAGAGCACACGCACCCCGAGGCCGCCGAGCAAACGCAGTTTCAGGCCGTCTCGCATCCCGCCCTCGACGAGCGAAACCGCCTCAGGCAGCGGGTCGTCATCGGGTGCGGTCATGCGAAGATCATGGGGAAATAACCGCCGCACTGTCCAGACATAAAGTGCCGTCTGTCACATTGGTTCCATCATGTGGGAA
>NZ_JBARCR010000400.1:0-10732 GCF_049794275.1 Trebonia sp. | reverse complement strand
GGTGCAGGCGGCGGTGACCAGCACCACCGCGGCCAGGTTCGGGCTGCGGGTCGGTTCCCGACTGGACGCGGGCCCGGTGCAACTGGTGATCACGGGGATCATCCAGCCGGTGAACCCGGCTGCCGACTTCTGGACGGTGCTGCCCGCGGCGGCCACGCCCGCGGTGTCGCCAGCAACTGCGCCCCAGCTGCCCTACTGGATCGGAGCGGTCTTCATCGGTCCCGGCGCGCTCCCGCTGATCGAAAGCGGGCTCGACACCAGTGAAATGCTCGTGACCTGGGAGTACGCGGCCGCGCTCGGTGGCGTCACCACCGGTCAGGCGGGCGGGCTGGAGGCGAACCTCAGCAGCCTGGTGTCCCAGGGAGTGACACTGTTCCTCCCCGGGATCGTGGGCGACGCCACCGTGACGATCAACTCTCAGATTCCCTCGATCCTGTCGCCCTACATCGCCGCGCAAAACGCTGCCGCCCCCGTGCTCGAGCTGCTGTACGTCAGCCTGGCCGCCCTAGGGGCGGTGGTGGTGCTGCTCGGCGCCCGGCTGGTGGCGCAGCGCCGCGCCGCGGAGTTCACGCTGATGCGAGCGCGGGGCGCGGCGCTGTACCAGCTCAGCTGGCTGGTGTTCCGCTCCAGCGTGGTCATCGCCGCGGTCGCCGGGGCGGCGGCCGGGGCGCTCGCCATCGGCCTGACTCCCGGCGACGGTGACGTGGTGGCCTGGTGGCTGGCTGGCGTCACGATCGTCGTGACGCTCGCCGGCCCGGTGCTGATCAGCGTGGTTCCGCAGCGCGTGGCGGCGCCGGTCGCCGGCAGGACACGGCGCCGGGCAGGCGGCCGCAGGTCTGCCACCCGGCGGATCATCGTCGAGGCGGTGCTGGTCGCCGCGGCCATCGGCGGTCTTATCGTGCTCAGGAACGAGGGCCTGACCTCAGGGAACAGCGGCCTGTACCAAAGCGCGGCGCCCGTGCTCATCGCGATCCCCGTGGCAGTCGTCGTGCTGCGCTGCTACCCCTTCCTCGTCCGCGAGCTTGCCAGAATCGCGGGCCTGTCGCGCGGGGTGGTCGGGTTCGTTGGCCTGGCACGGGCCACCCGCACCCCGCCCGGCACCGTCTTGCCGTCGTTCGCCCTGGTGCTGGTGCTGGCCATGGTGGCGTTCCCTGACATGATCAGCACGTCGGTAACCCGCACGCAGGTGGCCGCGTCCTGGCAGCAGGTGGGCGCCGACGCGATCATCCAGGCCCCGCGCGATGCGGTGATCCCCCCGGCGCTGCAGAGTCAGATCGCGGCGATGCCGGGCGTCGTTTCCACCGCTGGCGCGGAGGTCGAGGACGCGACGACACCGGCCGGGTACGAGATGCCCATCGTGTTCGTCGATCCGGCCCAGTACGCGGCCGTAGTCGACCAGGCGCCAGGCACGCGGTTCCCGGCGGCCGCGATGTCGGGGCATGGCCGGATAGTCCCTGCGGTCGCCACCGCCGCCGCGGCCCAGCTTGTCGGCACGGCGCCGAACGACCTCACCGTGGGGACCGGCACCGTCACGGTCGAGCTCGCCGGACGCATCGGCGGCGTCCCAGGTGTGGCGGGGAACGAAGCCGTGGTGGTGCCGCGGCAGGGTGCGCCGGGCCCATTCGAGCCGAACCTCCTGCTGGTCGGCGGGTCCGGGCTGAACGGGGCGCAGCTGACCGCGGCTGTCAGCCGCGCGCTGCCGGGCGCGTCGGTAACGTTGCGCGCCACCGCCCTCGCCGCGCTGACCACGGCGCCGGTGCTGCAGGCGGCGCAGACGGCCCTCACGCAAGGGCTGGCTGCGGCGGCCGGATTCGGCGTGCTGGTCCTGCTGCTGTCACTGCTGCTCACCGCTCAGTCCCGGGAGATCACGCTGGCGGCCCTGGCGACCATGGGGCTGCGGCGCTGGCAGGCCCAGCTGCTGCTGGCGGCGGAGGCGCTTCCCCCTGTCGTGGCCGCGGCCATCGGCGGCGTCGCGTGTGCCTGGCTGCTTGTGCCACTGGTCGGGCCATCGCTGAACCTCGCTGCGTTCAGCGGCACCGGGTCGGCCATCACGGTGACTCCCGCCGCGTTCCCGCTGGCCGGCTCCGCGGTCGGGCTGGTGCTTGCCGCCCTGCTCGTGCTGGCCGTGCAGGCCGTGATCACCTACCATCGCGGCAGCGCCAGGGCGCTGCGGATCGCTGACTGAAGGAGGCCCAGGCACATGACCGAGCGTCCCCCGCAGGATCAGCCCCCCACCGCTACGGACGGGATGATCGTCTGTGACCGGCTGGTCCGGATCTTCTCCGGCGACGGCATCGAAGTGCAGGCGCTGCAAGGGCTGGACCTGCTGATCGCCGATGGGGAGCTGACCGCGGTGATCGGCGCGGCAGGCAGCGGCAAGTCCACGCTGATGAACATCCTCGCCGGGCTGGACACGCCGACGGCGGGGGCGGTGTTCGTGGCCGGCCACAACCTGGGCGCGATGACCGCCAAGGAGCGACTGGCCTACCGGCGGAGCGTCGCGGGCTTCATCTGGCAGCAGACGTCGCGGAACCTGCTGCCCTACATGACCGCCCGGCAGAACGTGCTGCTGCCGATGCGGCTGAGCTCGCTCGGCCGCAGGGAACGGCTGCGGCGCGCCGCTCTCCTGCTCGACACCCTCGGCATCGCGTACTGCGCCGACCGCACCCCGGATCGCATGTCCGGCGGCGAGCAGCAGCGCGCCGCGATCGCCACGGCGCTGGCGAACCAGCCGAAGGTGCTGCTGGCCGACGAGCCCACCGGCGAGCTGGACTCCTCGACCGCCCAGGACGTGTTCTCCGCCCTGCAGACCGCCAACACCGAGCTCGGCGTCACGGTGCTGGTGGTCACCCACGATCCGGCCGTGTCGTCGAAGGTTCGCCGGACGATCGCCATCAGGGACGGCAAGACCAGCAGCGAGACGATCCGCCACGCGGCCACCGACGAGCTGGGCGAGACCACGCTGCACGCACGCGAGTACGCGACGCTGGACAGGGCTGGCCGGGTTCAGCTCCCGCGCGACACGATCAGGCGTCTCGGCATGCGGAACCGGGTCGAACTGCAGGAGGAGCCTGACCACATCGGCGTCTGGCCGGACCAGGCCCCCGATCAGGACCAGGAGTAGCGTGGTCTTCCGTCCCCCGGGAGCGCTCATCCACATATCCAGCAAACGCCATGTGCTTCTCGCCTCAGGCTGACGTCGTCGGCGGCCTGGTGATCTGCGCGATCGGGGTCGATGCCGTCCGGCACGTCGGCCAGCGCCGCGAGTTCCTCGTGCTGGCATGGATCCCCTTGCTGCTCGGCGCCCATCAGTTCATCGAAGCGCTCGTCTGGCTATGGCTCCAGGGCCATGTGCCGCGCGGGATCGGCCATATCGCGCTGTGGGCTTACCTGCTGATCGCCTTCGTCGTGCTTCCCGTGTTCGTCCCGCTGGCCGTCATCGTTCTCGAACCGACGAGGCGGCGCAAGCTGATGATGGTGCCCTTCGCGTTGACCGGAACCGTGATCGCCGTGATCCTTTTCGCGGCCATGGTCCGCGGCCCGATCGGCGTGAGGCTTGCCCCGTACCACCTTTCCTACGGTATCCGGGTCGCTGACGGGCTCCTGATCGTCGTTCTCTATGTCGTCGCCGTGTGCGGGGCACTGCTAATTTCGGGGTACCGCAACGTCGTTATCTTCGGCGCTGTCAACCTCGTTGCCGTCATCGTCATTGCCTGGCTCACTATTGACGGGTTTGCTTCTATCTGGTGTGCGTGGGCGGCCGTTTCCAGTGCCGCCATTACACTGCACGTCCGCTTCACTAAACCCGGTCCTCAACGCGCCGGGACCGGCCGGGTGATTTCCGCCAGCTGAGCGGCGCCACGGGGGCTGGCGCGGATCAGCGTGGGCGCGTGCCGCCACGCCAGGCAGGCGGCGGCGCCAAGGGGGATGGGGGGAAGGTAGGTGACGGCCCGGTACAGCAGGACGGCGGCGGTCACCTGCACGCTGGCCCGGTGGCCGGAGTTGGCGGCCAGGACGCCGACTAGACCGAGTTCGGTGACCCCGATACCGCCGGGGGTGACGGGCAGCACGGTCAGCAGCCGGACGAACGCGAAGGCGGCAAGGGAAGTCTGCCAGGGCACCTGGGCCTGGGACAGGCCGACGCCACGCAGGCAGGCCAGCAGGACCAGCCACAACGTGAGGTTGCCCACCGCCATGGCGGCGGTTATCCGCCAGCGACGGGCGGCGAGCAGAGCGGCGGCCCGGTCGCGGAAGCCGGGCAGCCATCCGGCGGCGTCGGGAGGCGGCGGCCGGCGTGCGAACCAACAGGCGACGGCGAGCGCGCGCTGCAGCGCACGGCCGGCGCGGAGCGCGAAGGGCTCGCTGTGCAGCAGGAGGCCGAAACCGGCCGCCATGGCGCAGAGCAGGGCCAGGCCCGTTGCGGCGGCGGCGATCAGGCCGGTGCCGGGCCGGCTGACGGTCACCATGGCCAGCAGGGCGAGGACGGGCAGGACCAGGCGGGCGAAGACGTTCCAGATTCCTGACACCAGGGTGTAGAGCACGTAGTCCGCCGTGCTGACACCCCAGCCGGACAGCATCGCCCAGCTGACCCCCATGGCCAGGGCGCCTCCGGCAGGCAGGGTGTTCGCGACCGCGCTGGAGCCGAGGTTGACCGCCGCCGCCTCGCGCAGCCGTACCGACGGCAGCACAGAACAGATCACGATCCAGGAAGAAACCATGCTGCCGACGGCCGCGGCGGCGACGAGCAAGGCCTGCGGCCACGTCATCGCGTCGATGCTGGCCCACGCGCTGCCATAGGACGCGAAACGCGGGAGGGCGAACCCGAAGATCACCGCGACGAGGACGACCGGCAGCGCGGTACGGAGAATCATCCGGCCGGGCCGCCGCCGGGGCCGGGCGGCCGCTGGCTGCCGCATGACGCTACTGCCAGGGCCGGTCCCCTGAGCCGCTAGCCGCCCCGGAAACGGAACAGTAACTGATGGCGGGACGGCGGTGGCCGTCATGCCAGCCGGTCGCTGCTGACGGGCAGCTGCGGCAGCCGGCGGCCGGGGATCGCTGCCCGCCCCGTCCGGCGTCCTCCGGACTGGAGGACGGGTTGTAGCTGGTCCAGGCCGGGGTTGCGGCGTCGCGCGGTGAGGCGGGCGGGGACGGGCCAGTGCACCCCGGTCGCCCAGCCGAGGCGCTCGAATACGCGGATCACCGCGGCGGAAATGTCGATCTGGCCGGGTTCCGCGCCATGCCGCGCGCAGGCGGGATCGGAGTGGTGCATGTTGTGCCAGCTCTCCCCGAACGACACAAGGGCGAGCGGCCACAGGTTCGTCGCGCGGTCGTAGCGCCGGGTGGCAAAGGGGCGGCTGCCGAACACGTGGCATAGCGAGTTAACGCTCCAGGTGACGTGCTGCAGCACGGTGACGCGTGCCAGCCCGGCCCACAGCAGTGCGGCAAGAGCGGCGCGCCAGGTGCCGCCGATCAGCCACCCGGCGGCGAACGGCAGCGCGAGAGACAGAGCACACAGGGCGGGGAACGCGGCCGATACTGCCCGCATCGCGGGATCGGCCGTCATGTCGGGGGCATACCGCTCCGGCGGGGTGGGGTCGTCGCCCAGCAGCCAGCCCGTATGGGCGTGGGCGAGGCCGCGGAGCTGCCCGGCCAGGCTAGTGCCGTACCGGTACGGGGAGTGCGGGTCGCCGGGCCGGTCGGCGAAGGCATGATGGCGGCGGTGGATGGCGACCCAGCCGATGACCCCGCCCTGGAAGCTCATCGACCCCGCGACCGCGAGCGCGACCCGCAGCGGCCGGACCGCGGTGAAGCTTCGGTGGGTCAGCAGCCGGTGGAAGCCGACGGTCACGCCAAGGCCGGTGATCACGTAAAAGAACACGGCAAGCAGGATGTCCGCGAGGTTCAGGCCGTGGCCCCAGGCCAGCCACACCGCCACGCCCAGCCCGACGAACGGCACGACCACGAACGCGGCCGTCGCCGCCGCGCGGGCCCGCCCCTCGAATGTGGCAGGCGCCCCGTTGTCGCCCGTGAACGGCGTCGACCCGTCGTAGTCAGCTTTCGTAAGCTGAGGAGGCGTCATGCCGGGCTCCTTGCTGCGATGAGCGAATGGCCAGTTGGGCAGCAGATCGTGGCCAGGCTGGCCCCCCGCGCCGTCGCGATACCTGGCCAGCTGCCCTGGCACTGTCCAGCTAAGCAGGCCCGCCCCGCCGTGGAACCAGCGAGAAACCGCAAACCTCATCACCCAGACTGATCGCCGCGGCCGAGTGGTCACCGGTGCGCCGTCTGCGGATCGGCTACTGTGCCGCCTGGACGGCCACCGTGAGCCAGCCGAGCCGCTTTGACATCGCCTGCGCGCAGCTGACGACGGCACGTACGTGGCCGGAGTCGTCGGCCGAGCGCCACAGGACCGACCACGGGTAGCAGGACGCGGGTTCGGTCAGCGGCCGCCAGATGGTTCCGGGAAGCGCGGCGATACAGGAGGAGGGCACGCAGTACAGGCAGCGTCCCTGGGCCACGAGATCGGCGGCCGCGCGGATGCTCTCCACGGTCCCCTCGTAAACGGTGGGGGTGAAGCCCGCCGCGCGGCACATCTCGACGGTGAACTGGTTGAATTCCGGAGCCCGCGCGTCCTCGGCGAGCAGCAGCGGTTCCTCAGCCAGGATCGCGACTGAGACGCCTTCAAGTTCGGCGAACCGGTGACCGTCCGGCACCAGCACCCCGAGCGGATCCTGGCGGAATAGCAGCGACGCGATCTGCGGCGGGGCGAGCGCAGCGCGGCCGACACCTACGTCCAGACGGCCATCGATGAGCAGCTGGTACTGTTCGGGCACGCTGGCCTCAACCTGGTGGATCACCAGGCCGGGATAACGGGCCTGCACCTCGTACAGGATCTGCGGCATCGAGTCATAGCTGGAGTCGATGATGCCCACGCGCAACGGAGCACTGGCGGCTACCGCGCTCCGCGCCGCCTGCGCGGCTCTGTCCACATGCGCCAGGATCTGTCGCGCCTCAACCAGGAACACCACCCCGGCAGCGGTCAGCGCGACATGGTGCGTGCTGCGCTCGAGGAGGCGGACGCCCAGCTCGCGTTCCAGCCGCTGCACCTGCTGGCTCAGCGCGGACTGCACGATGTGCTCCCGCTCCGCCGCCCGGCCGAAGTGCAGCTCCTCGGCCAGCGTCACGAAGTAGCGAAGCTGCCGAAGCTCCATACCCGCCGCCAAGTCCGCATCCAGCCCATTCCTCGACCCCTCGCCTGAGCCGCGTCCGGCTTGAGGATAGGAGATCCTGCCCGTAAGCCTACTTCCGCGCACAGGCGCGGAAGTACACCTGGGCGGCCCGTCCCCATGGCGACCGTCAGGTGATCGGTTCTGGTGATGGGGCGCGCTCAAGTTGCTTGTTTCCGCCCGGGTGTTACCGGGGTTGACTCAAGAATGATCGACCGGGCAGGGCCCGGGATTCCATCACATGAGGGGGCTGCCATGATCCCTGGCCAGAGCATGGCCCTAGGCGTGCCGGCCATCAGCCTGAACGGGGCGGCGCCACGATGCGAGCACATCGACGGCCTTGAGCCGGTCAGGCCCGGGTCAGCTGACTGCCGGGACTGCCAGGACCGCCCGGACCGCCCGGCGGCTCTCGTCGTCTGCCTGAGCTGCGGCTGGGTGGCCTGTTCCGATGACTCGCCGAACCACCACGCCAGAGCGCACTACGAGGAGACCAACCACCCGGTGGCCGCTGGCCTGCACCCGGGAACGCGCGGGAGATGGTGCTACGTCCACCAGCGTCTCGTCTGAACCGGTCGGATGACCAGCGGGCTCCGCATATGATGGATATGCCAGCCTGCCGCCGTTCCTTTCTCGTCCTGCCGGTAATGCGCCGGCGTAAGTGCAGGCTGATATTTCAATTTCTCCGTTAACGGTCTAGCTGAAGTCTGGGGAATATGACTTCGGCGTTCTGTGTTGTGCATTTTGGTGGCTGGCTGCTCTCAGGAAAAGAGCCATGATTTGCGCGTTGGAGCCAGCCGCCTTCGATTTGCTTAATTCGTGTCATATGCGATAATAAAAATGGGCCCTGAGGGCTTTTCGAACGCCGGCGGTCTAGCTGGCGCCGTCTTCGGTCCCGGTTACCCGGCACGCCACGTGCCGGGGGTTGGGATGGCCGACATGTTCGGCTTCAAGATCATCACTCAGTACGAGCGAGGCATCGTCTTCCGCTGGGGCCGGGCACTGCCCGGCATCCGCCAGCCGGGGCTGAACTGGGTCAATCCGTTCTCCGACCGGCTGCGCAAGGTGAACATGCAGATCGTGGTAGCCACGGTGCCCTCCCAGGAGGCCATCACCCGGGACAACGTCACGCTCAAGGTGGACGCGGTCGTCTACTACCGGGTCGTGGACCCGGTCAAGGCGATCATCAACGTGCAGGACTACACCTTCGCCGTGTCCCAGGTGGCCCAGACGTCGCTGCGGTCGGTGATCGGCCAGAGCGACATGGACCAGCTGCTGTCCGATCGGGACAAGGTCAACGCCCATCTCAAGGACGTCATCGACGCGCCCACCGAGGAGCCGTGGGGAATCCGGGTGGAACGGGTCGAGGTCAAGGACGTCTCCCTCCCGGAGTCCATGAAGCGGTCGATGTCACGGCAGGCCGAGGCCGAACGGGAGCGCCGGGCCCGGATCATCTCCGCCGACGGGGAGTACCAGGCATCCAAGAGGCTGGCCCAGGCCGCCGCCGTGATGTCAGCCGACCCGGCCGCGCTGCAGCTTCGGCTGCTGCAGACCGTCGTCGAGGTCGCCGCAGAGAAGAACAGCACCCTGGTCATGCCCGTCCCCGTAGAGCTGCTGCGCTTCTTCGACCGCGCCGCCCCGGCGACCGGGCAAGCCCGGCCCGAAGCCGTCGGCATCGAGGACGCCCCGCCGGACGCGCTCGAAGTGCCCGTGCTGGAAGTGCCCGCGCTCGCGATGCCGGCCAGCCTGGCAGCCGACCCCGCCAGGAACGCGCCCCTCAACGGCACGCCGAAGACACCGGCCACCGTCTGACGGCGGATGTCGTCATAGGGGTCCTGCGGAACCAGCGCCCTGGTTCCGCAGGAATGGCGCCGCCCTCGTTCGGCGACGCGGTCGGCGTACACAGGTTCGCGTCGCCCGGCACGTCAGGTCCATGAACTCGTTCGACCGCAAGATGTGCCAACAGGAAGGACCCTTGTGACCAAGGCGTACGCGCTACTTAGTACCTATCCGCCCACCCAGTGCGGGCTTGCGACCTTCAGCGCCGCTCTGTTCGCCAACCTAGGCGGACCCGGTGATCACGTCGGCGTAGTGCGCGTCCTCGACGAGCCCGTGCCCGGGGAGCCCCTGCCGGGGCGTGCGCCTGAGGTCGTCCATGACCTCGTGAACGGCTCGGCCCAGAGCGCGGCAGCCGCTGTCGACGTGATGAACGGTTTCGATGTCGCGATCGTGCAGCACGAGTACGGCATCTACGGCGGCCCCGACGGGCAGGACGTCGTTCCGCTGCTTTACGCGTTGCGCGTTCCGAGCATCGTGGTCCTGCATACCGTCCTGGCGCGGCCCACGACACGGCAGCGCGCGATTCTTGACGCCGTCATCGACGCCGCCAGCGCGGTCGTCACGATGACGCGGACGGCCCGGACGCGGTTGCTGGACATCTACGGCACCAGCCCGGAGAAGGTCTGCGTGATACCGCACGGCTCCGCGGACAATCGAGTCGCCGTGGCACCGCGGGAGGCAGGCCATCCGCCCATGGCGCTGACCTGGGGACTGCTTGGCCCAGGCAAGGGGATTGAGCATGCGATCGCCGCGGTCGCGCTGCTCAGGGACCGGGGGCGGCGAGTTGCCTACACGATCGCTGGCCAGACGCACCCGCGCGTGCGGGCGCGCGACGGCGAGGCCTATCGCAGTTTGCTCGCCGCGCTGGCGAGCGCGCTCGGTGTGGCGGATCTCGTCCGCTTCGACCCGCGGTTCCTGCCCGCCGGCGCCCTGGGCGGCCTCATTGGTGCCGCGGACGTCGTGCTGCTGCCCTACGACTCGCTGGAGCAGGTGACCTCCGGGGTGCTGATCGAGGCAGTCACCGCGGGGAAGCCGGTCATCTCGACCGCTTTCCCGCATGCCGTCGAGATGCTCGCCGGCGGCGCGGGGCTGCTGGTCGGGCGGCAGGACCCGGCTGCCATCGCCAGCGCGCTGGACCGGATGTTCACCGAGCCGGGGCTGTCCGCGCGGATGAGCAGTCACGCGGCGGATCTCGCGCCGCAGCTGCTGTGGCCGGCGGTGGCCCTTTCGTACCGGGACCTCGCGGCCGCGGTCGCCCGCTCCTACGACGGAGCCGTGGCGTGAACCGGCCGGATCCGCCGTTCCGGCACCTGCTCCGGCTCACCGACCGCGTCGGCGTGCTGGAGCACGCCGAAGGCGTCGTGCCGCGACATGAGCATGGTTACTGCACCGACGACATTGCCCGTGGCCTGGTGGTGACGTGCCGGGAGCCGTCACCGCGCGATGAGATCGTCGTGCTGGCGCGGCGCTACCTGTACTTCCTCACGCGGGCGCAGGCGCCCGACGGCAGGTTCCGCAACCGTCTGGGCTACGACCGTCGCTGGCGTGACGAGCCGGGGACTCAGGACTGCTGGGGCCGTGCCCTGTGGGGGCTGGGCACCGCCGCGGCCCGGGGCCCCACCGCGGCGATCCGCGCGGAGTCGCTCGCCCAGTTCGACTCCGCCGCCCGGGTC
>NZ_JBARCR010000399.1:0-11571 GCF_049794275.1 Trebonia sp. | reverse complement strand
CGCCGCCCACGCCAGGATCGGCAAGAACAGCAGGCTGGACGGTTCGTTGAAACGGAACGCCACGACCGAAAACCCGGCCGCGAGCAGGACAACGAGCACCAGTTCGAGCCACCGCGAGGACACCAGTGCCCGCCGCTGCGCCCACAGCAGCAACGTACCGCCGATCACCAGCACCGCGATTCCGTCCCCGGCCCACCATTGCAGCACCAGCCCCGGCCACCAGCCACCCTTGGTCGCCCAGCTCACAGTGGCCCCGACCAGTCCGCCGACTAGCGGCCCGAGCACCGCGGCGCCCAATACGAACCAGCTCAGGCCCACGCGGGTCGCGAGGTCCGGCCGCCGTCCCGCGCACAACCAGAGGACGAACAATGCGCCTGCCACGGGCTCCACCGCATTGGCCAGCGCCGATGCCAGCGCCACCGCGAGCGTCAGGTGATGCTGCAGATCGACGCCGACCTCGCTGACAACGATCGCGGCGATCACCACCGGCCAGCGCCGCCGCGCTATCAGCAGCAGGGCCGCTACATCGACACCCGACGGGGGATAACCGAACGCCAGGCCCGAGCTGAAGTGGTGCCACGCCAGCTCCGCACCCACCACGTACGCCCCGGCGATCACCGCGAACAGGCCCGCCGCGCGCCCTGCTGCCGATCGGCCCCAGCGTTCCACGTTCGCCAGGAACGCCATTGCTCCATAGGGCAGCCGGGCCGCGGCCAGCAGGAGACGCTGGCCGGCCAGTTCCAGCCCCGGCAGTCCGGGAGAGGCAGAGCGTGTCACCATGGTCAGCCGCCGAATAGAAAACCCGGCCGCCGCTGGCCGGCCATTACCGGCGTGGGACTGAACGGCTCATGGTGCAATCCCGCCTCCCCCTGATGCCCGCCACCGGCGAACATGCGACTGAGGCCAGTCCCGCTTCCTACATTCCTCACGAGTCGTCCAGTTTAGCTAACCGCTGTCCCACTTGCAGGCAGTATGTCTAATAGACCGGCCGACTCGCGATGTCAGACTGCCATAATGCCGCGCCGGAATGAACTGCGCAGTGCCGAGCCGGAGCCGCCGTCCACCTTGAGTACCACCCGGTGGCGAAAGAAACCAGGTCACGGCTGACGCGCCCGGTGAATATGCCACTCCTGTCCGTGTCCGCTAGGCCCGCTGACGCAGCGTTACTACTAGCCAGGAACCACCCGGGGGCGGCAACATTCCTCCCGGCCGCCGCAACTAGCCCCGCTTATGCTTGTGGAGGGCACGCCACGCCTGGGTCTTGTCGCCCTCATCCGGCCCGGCCTCGCCCCGGACCGCTGCCTCCACCTGCTCGGTCAGCTTCTCAGGGCTGCTGGCCGCGACAAGCGTCCGCTTGCCGCGGACCGCGACCCACACCCTTTCCACGGGATCAAACATAATGCCCCACCGGGGGAACCTGGCCCGGAGCCTGCGTGTGTCGTCAGCCGCGTGGGCGTCGACGTCTGGCATGGCATCCCCCCCAACTTGCTGAGAGCCAGCCTGTTTCCTCAGCATAGGACCGGGGAGCCTGGACCGCTGGGGGAATAGCCAGATCACTAAGAGCGGCGTTCCGCCGTTACCATGAGCCCGGATCCTATTTGCCCTCTTGGTGGTGCGTACCTGAGCCAGCACTTCGGGGCCTTCAGGCAGCACCGGGCAGGCCAACGGGACCAGTTCGCGGAGAAGGTGCCATCGCCGCTTCGCCGAAGCGGCCACTCCGCGCTCACCGTAACCGTGGCGGACCTCGAAGGGTTGACCAGCGCCTTGGGGGCCGGGCGCGGCGAAGCATCCGGTGCCTCCTCGCCCTGAGCCGCGCCGGCCGGCGGCCCGGCGCATCCTTCGCCGAGTAGGACCCGGTCTGGTGAACGAGTAGCCAATCGATCACATCCTCTGAGTTCTCGGCAGCTCGACGTCACGGCGGTGCGGTCATGCTGATCGTGGGCGGGACTGGCCAGTTCGGAGTCAGAAGAGGGTGGGCGATACCGGCTGCAGGGTGAGACGGTGGTCCCGCAGACTGCTCTGATACCTCTGGGGACCGGACGCGATAGTTTCGGACGGCTAAACTTCGCCGCGCATTCACCAGGATGACGGCGACAGAAAATGCTGTTCTGCGCGCCTCGAACGGACCGGACCGAGGAGGCTGTTCCAGTACAGAACGGCGGATACTTGATCGCAAGTATCCCGTCACGGCCAATTACGATGCGTAATCGGCGTTGGAGCAAGGGTCGGTTCCCTGCCGATTCGGGGTGGTCTGCCGCTGCGCCGGTCAGGCGAGCGGCTGCACGCGGAACTCCCTAATGCTCTGGCATACCCCCGTGACCGTCGCGGGCGCATCGGGCACCGGTCCAGGCAGGCTGGGCGGAGGTAGCGTTGTCGTCGTGGCGGTGAATGCGGAGCAGGCCGAGGACTGGAACGGGGCCAGCGGTCGGGAGTTCATCGAGCAGCGTGAGCGGCATGAGCAGATGCTGGGCCGGCTGAGGGCGCGGTTGCTGGCCGCCGCGGCGATCCAGGACGGGGAGTACGTTCTCGATGTCGGGTGCGGCTGCGGTGAGACGACTATCCTCGCGGCGCGCGCCGCCGGCAGCGGGCACGCTCTGGGCGCGGACTTTTCCCGGATCCAGGTGGCCGAGGCGCGCCGGCTCGCCGCTGCTGCTGGCGTCGCTAATGCCAGGTTCGAGGTCGCCGACGTCCAGGTGCACCCGTTCGGGGCCGGGGTCTTCGACGTGGCGCTGAGCAGCTTCGGTGTGATGTTCTTCGATGATCCGGCGGTGGCATTGGGCAACCTGCGGAAGGCGCTGCGGCGCGGCGGCAGGCTGGCGTTCGTCTGCTGGCGCACCCGCGCCGAGAACCCTGTCTTTACCACCGGGTTCGACGCGGCCGCGGCGATACTGGGCCTGCGCGAGATGCCTGGGCCGGGCGCTGCCTTCTCCCTCGCCGACACCGCACGAGCGGGCGCGCTGCTGAGCGGTGCGGGGTTCGGCGGCATGGAGTTCGTCAAGGCGGACGAGCCGATGCTCATCGGCCGTGACGTCGATGACGTGCTCGCGTACGAGCGCACCTCCCCGACCGCCACCGAGATCCTGACCGGACTCAGCCCGGCACAAGGCGACGAGCTGACCAGACAGGTCCGCGACCGCCTGATGACGTACGCATCGCCAGGTGGCGTAGTCATGCCCGGCGCGGCCTGGCTAGTCACCGCGCAAGCTGTATGAACCGGCTCCTTCGCTGAACCGCACCCGCCGTTCCGGTTCACGCGAGCAGTGCTGCACAGATCAGCTAATAGCGCAGGAAACAGTGTGCCGGTCGGGCTGGAGCGGAAGCGCGGCGGGGTCAGGTCGGGCCGAGGATGTGGTCGGCGAACATGGTGACGGCACTGTCGATGAGGCGTATGTACCGGTCACCGCCGGGGTCGTTGGCGAGTTGCTGGCCGGCCAGGCCGACGACTACCGCGGTCCAGAGGTCGAAGTCGGCTTCATTGCGGACCCCGGCGCGGGCGAGGGTGCTTCGGACGCTCGCGAGAACCTCCACGGCCAGCGCATACGAGTCAGGGGATGGCTGGTATCCGGGAATGGTGCGCAGGAACAGCAGCTGGTAACGAGCCTGGTCCTGGGCGGCGAACTCTAGGAAGATGCCGGCGACGGCCCGCAGCGCGCTGCGGGCATCGCCGGGGATCTCAGCGTCAGCGAACCGTCTTGCCAGCTCCAGGTTGCCGTCCGCGAACATGCGGTCGTAAAGAGCGTTCTTGGAGGCGAAGTAGGTATAGAGCGACTGGGGCTCCATGTCGACGGCATGCGCGAGCGCTCGCAAGGACAGGGCGGCCAGGCCGTCAGCGCGCACCATCGACCAGGCAATGTCGAGGATCTCCTGCTTGGTCGCCTCGTGCCGGTCATGGCGGCGGTCGCGGCGGCGGGGCCGGTCAGGCGTCGTCGAGGACATGAGTTGACTCTAGCCGATAATGATGCGATTATCCTGACAGTATTCGGAATTCCGAAAGGTAGACGGGGGTTCGCCATGGCGGGAGCAACGGCCGTCGGCGCAGGTGTCGCGGTGCCTCTGGGGCACCAGGAAGCGATGATCCTCGCGGCGGCGGAGTTCGACCGGATGGCGGCGCAGTTGCAGGCGCTATCCCCGCGCGACTGGGCGCAGCCGACGGTGTGCGAGCTGTGGGACGTGCGGGCGATGGCCGCGCACGTGCTCGGCATGGCCGAGGCGCAGGCCTCGTTCCGCCAGTTCGCCCACGACTTCCGCGCGGCCGGCAAACGGTCCAGCGGAAAGATGATTGACGAGATGTCGGCCGCGCAGGTGCGCGAGCGGACAGCTATGACGCCCGGCGCGATCGTCAGCCGGCTGGCGGCAGTGGCCCCCAAGGCCGTGCGCGCCAGGCGCCGGACACCGGCGCCCGTCCGATGGGCCGTGCGGCTCAAGAACGACCCGCCGTTCGATGCCGAGCGATGGCGCTACGGCTTCCTGGTGGATACCATCTTCACCCGCGACACCTGGATGCACAGACTCGACATCAGCCGGGCGACCGGCCGCCCCATGGAGCTCACCGCAGGGCACGACGGCCGCCTCATCGCCGACGTCGTCGCTGAGTGGGCGCGCCGCCACGGTCAGCCGTTCACCCTCACCCTGACCGGCACGGCCGGCGGGCAGTGGCGCTCAGGGGAGGCTGGGGAGCACCTCCAGCTCGATGCGCTCGACTTCTGCTGGATCGTCGCCGCCCGGCAGCCCGGCACCGGGCTCATGGCCACGAAGGTCCCATTCTGATTCCATCACCCACGTTCGGCGCAGCCAGGTCCCGCGACCGTAGCCCGCTGGCTGACCGTGCGTGTTAACCGCACCAACCGCAGTGACTGGCCGGGCAGCTAGGCCAGGCCAGCGCCGCTAACAGCAGGAGGAGCCATGGCAATCGCAACCTACTTCCATCCCCAGTCGCTCACCACATTGCAGTACGACGAAGCCATCCGGGAACTCGAAGCCGCCGGAGCCGCGAACCCGGCAGGCCGGGTTCACCACTCATGCTTCGGGCCCGACAACGCCCTGATGGTCTACGAGGTGTGGGAGTCACAGCAGGCCTTCGAAGAATACGGACCGGTGCTCATGCCGATCCTGCACAAGGCCGGGATCGACCCCGGAACGCCAGACGTCATGCCGGTGCACAATCTCGCCAGCTGACCAAGGGGGCCGGCCCCGCAGAGGTCGCGGGACCGGCCCGGGTAGCGGCTCATCTCCGTGTCCCGAGTCTGGTTCCCAGGGCGCGCGAGAGAACGGTGACGCGGTCATGGGCGCCAGTCTTGGCGAAAATCGACTTGAGGTGATCCTGGATTGTGTGCTCGGACAGCGACATCTGGCGCGCCATCGATCGCGTGTCGCTGCCCGTGGCAAGCAAGCCGAGCAGTTCGTATTCGCGGGCACTCAGCCCGAAAGCGCGGCCGAAGAGCTCGACCCGCTCGGAGGCGGACGCCTCCTCGATAGTGACGACGATCGTTGCCGCTCCGCTGGCGGGAGGCTGGTCCGGCGAAAGCCTGGCGGCACGCAGAGCAAGCCAGAAGCCGTCAGCCAGATGCGTGCGGGCGAACGCCGGATGCGCGTCGACGCCTTGCTCAACGGCCAGGAACTGGGCGGCGACGTTGTAGACGCTCGCCGGGATGGCCCTCTCGTCAGGCTCGGGCGGAAGCAGTGCATCCAGCCATCCGCGCGAAGCTGCCGTGCGGCTCGTGATCCGCAGGTCGTCGTCGAGTGTCAGGACGACCGGTCCGAGGTCCGGCCGATGCTGAGTCGCCGGGTCTACGAAGGTTCTTGCCTGGCAGTGACGAAGCGCGGTGGCCAGCGGCGCGGCGGCCGCGGCGAGGAACCCGGCGTCGGCGGCGCTGAACGAGCCACGGGTGTTGTTGCGCCACAGGTCGAGGAATCCCCAGCAGCCGAACTGGTCTGCGAATACCGTCGAAGCCACGTCGCCGATTCCGTATCTGCACAGCACATCGCGCCACATCGGGCTGCGATCCAGTTCTCCGCCGACGGCATCGTTCAGGGTTCCGGCGGGGGACTTCTGCAGTTGCAGGACTGTCCAGCGATTCACCGGGGTTGCGTACTTCGCCTTGATCAGGGCCGGGAGCTCGGGCAGGCACGGGACGTCGGCGACCGGCGCGATGCCGACCGTCGTAACGGGGTCAGTGAGCAGCCAGACGTATGCGTCGAAGTCGATAACCTCGCGGAGCACCGCCAGTATCTGCAGACGCAGGCTCCTGGCGTCGACGGGTTCCGAGACCACTGCGCCGATGCGCTCACGGGCGCGGACCCGCGCCCAGCTGTCGGCCACCAGATGAGCGTATGCCCTTGGAACCCTGTCGCTTGCCATACGCGGGCTGCCGCTGGCGGGTGACCCCCCAGATAGTCGGGATACTGCCGACCAGCGAGACGGCCTACCGTTCATTTCAATAGCAACTACGGCAACGCAACGGAGAAACCCGATGACGACGCTCCGGATCGAGCACGCGATCACCGATTATCAGCTCTGGAGGAGGGCATTCGACGGATTCGCGGAAGCACGCGCACAAGCGGGAGTTCGCAGCTTCGCCATCCGCTTGCCGGTGGATGACCCGCAGTATCTGATGCTTGACCTGGAGTTCGACTCGGCCGGGCCGGCGCAGACATTCGCCGATTTCCTGATGCAGCACGTGTGGTCATCACCAGCATCTTCGCCCGGCCTGGCCGGCGTGCCGCAGACCCGGATCCTCGACATCCTGTCCACCAGCGAACGCTAACTACCGGGCGCCCCGCGCCTGGGACTGTCAGCCGCCTTCCGCGACGATTGTGTTTGTCCCTGATCATCGCCGCCCAAGGCGGAGTGTCAGTGCCGCCCGTGTCAGCCGGCGAGCAACAATAGGTAAATGATGGAACGACTCGAAGTGGAACGGGCGGTGGCCGCGTCAGCGAGCGAGATCTTCGCTGTGCTCAGCGATCCTCGCGGGCACGTTGCGATAGACAGCTCCGGCATGTTGATGGAGGCTAGCGGGGACGTTGCCACCAAGGTGGGAGACACCTTCGTCGTGCACATGGACCGTGAAGCGCTCAACGACTATCCTCTCGGTCTTTACGATGTCACCGTTGAAATCGTCACGTTCGAGAAGGACCGGGAGATCGCCTGGACCGTGCACGGCCAGCTGAACCTCGGCCACGTATACGGCTACCAGTTGGAGCCAATCCAGGAGGGGACGCTCGTGACGTCCTACTACGACTGGTCAGCAGCCGAGCAGAGCTGGAAGGACGCGGCCATCTTCCCGGTGATCCCGGAGAGCGCGCTGCGGGCCACCCTCGGGATCCTGGCACGCACCGTCGCCCCCGGCAAGCCCCGCCCCCTTGCCCGGCCCAATGAGCGACCGCTGTAATAGCCCTGCGGCCGTCGGGGCGTGAGCCGGGTGGCCGGGCGGCTGCGACCAAAGGGGATGTGATGACCTGGCAGGCCGCATCAGGTGCGCCAGTCGAGCTGTCGCACGGCCACGACGGTGCAGCCGGCCTTCCGCAGCATGGCGGTACAGCGGTCCGCGCCCTGGTCGACGGTGCTGGCCGGAGCGACCACCGCGACCGGCGGCCGTGACCCTCGCGACTGGCTCCACGCCCGCAGTCTGCCAGTCGCCGACCGTGATCGGAGCGCTGGCCGGCCGAGTTTCCTGTCGCCGAATATTGGCGCGCCTGCGATCCGGCAGGCTTGGCGTCACGCGAGCGCAGATCCGCTGCTTCGGCGCGAGAGACCTGTCTGGGCTTGCCTGTGAACAACCACCGCCCGCAAACTGGTAACTCCGGCTGTAGGCCGATCCGCGGTACTCGCGGCCGGGCAAGTTTCGCCGGCCAGACCAGCCCGCTGGCCTGCGTGCGGTGACGATCTGTCCAGCTGATCGGCGGCAACACGGCAGCGGGCCTGGCTGCGCAGAGGAGCGGCGATGACGAGACCGGGCATGGACTGTCCTCAGTGGGCGACGGTGGATGAGGGCTGGGGTCGCAAGGCGGTGGACTTCGCAACGCTCAGCGAGCTGGGCAACTGCCGGGAGTATGTCGCTGTACACCATTGGCTGGGTGTGGATGTCGGGGATCGGTTGCTCGACGTGGCTTGCGGGTCCGGGCTCGCGATCGAACTGGCGCGCCTGCGCGGCGCTTCCTGTTCCGGTATTGATGCCTCGGCAAGGCTGGTCGCGGTGGCCAGGGACCGGAATCCCGACTGCGACATCAGGGTCGGCGATATGCACGCCGTGCCGTGGGAACCGGCGTCATTCGACGTCGTAACGAGCTTCCGGGGGATCTGGGGCACCACACCCGGCGCGGTTGCCGAGATATTCCGGGTCTTGTGCCCCGGCGGACGCGTCGCGGTAACGGTGTGGGGGCATCTGAAAGTGTCTCCTGGAGCCTGGGCTCTGGCGCCGTTCCGCCTGGCTGCGACGGAGAAGGTCGGCAACCAGGCGGCGATGGTGTCGCTCGGGCGGCCTGGTGCGGGGGAGGAGGTCCTCACGTCCCATGGGTTCGTTGACATTGAACGCTTGGACGTTCCGTTCGCCTGGGAGTTCGCGGACCCGGAACTGTACGCGCGTGCGCTGGCCTCTACGGGTCCGGCCTATGAGGCCATCCAGAATGTCGGGGAGGCTGAGTTCCACCGGGCAGCCGTCGAGCAGGCCCAAGGGCAGCTACGGGACGGCTTGCCACTCCGGGCCGAAATCAAGGTCGTGGGCTACCTGGCCCGCAAACCCGAAGGAGCCAAACGCGCATGACTGGCAGCTTTCTCGGGGAGCCCTCGGTGTCCCCGCAGGTGCAGGCGCTCTACGACGAAGATCTCGCAGACGGCGGTTACGTATGGAACGTATCCCGGCTGTGGGCGCACCAGCCAGATACCCTGAAGGACCTGTTCGGGTTGATGTCTCAGGCATTCGCGCCGAGCGGCCTGACCTTCCGCCAGCGCGGGATCCTGGTCACTGCCGCCGCCTCAGCCCTCGGCGATTCATACTGCTCGCTGGCGTGGGGCGGGAAGCTGGGCAAAGCGTCGGACGCCGCCATCGCGGCGGGGGTCCTGACTGGCGGCGATGCCGGCCTGACAGATCAGGAGAAGGTCATGGCCGCGTGGGCCCGGAAGGTCGCCAGGGACCCCAACGCGACGACGCCCGCCGACATCCAGGCGCTCCGCGACGCCGGGTTCGATGACGGGCAGATCTTCGCCATCACTGCCTTCGTGGCCCTTCGCCTGGCGTTCTCCACCATCAACGACTCCCTCGGCGCTCAGCCCGACGCGGAACTCGCCCAGTCGCTGCCCCGCGAGGTGCGCGAGGCTGTCACCTACGGCAGGCCAGTGGCTGGCTGAATTAATTTGCCGTCGGGTGAGCACCGCCGGGAGCGCGCCTTATTGTCCTGGCCTAGTGCAGACATGCTGCTGGATAGCCGCGAGACTGGGCGGGTGGATGTCACGGAGCTCGACGCCGACCCGCTGCGCCAGCTGTCTGTGTGGCTGGACGCGGCCCGTGCGGCCGGCCAGCCGATGCCGGAAGCGATGACCATCGCCAGTGCGACCGGCGACGGCGTTCCTTCGGCCCGCCTGGTGGTGCTGCGCGGCCTGCGGCGGGGGCTGGTCTTCTTCACCGACTGCGAGAGCGATAAGGGTGCTGAGCTGGCGGCGAACCCGCAGGCGGCGGCGGTGCTGCACTGGCTTGTTCCGGCGCACCGTCAGGTACGGGTGGCCGGGCCGGCCGAGCGGGTGAGCCAGGACGAAGCGGACGAGTACTGGAGCACGCGCGCCGACGCCGTCCGTCTGGTCGCGGCCGCCTCGCGGCAAAGCCGCGTCGTCGCCAATCGGGCGGTCCTGGAAACGCAGGTCAGGGAAACCCTGCGGCGCCACCCCGGCGGAGCTGGTGTTCCCCGGCCGCAGCGCTGGGGCGGCTTCCGGGTGCTGCCGTCCCGCGTCGAGTTCTGGCAGGAATCGCCGGACGGTCTGCACGACCGGATCCGCTACCGCCGGGCGGGCAGCGGCTGGATCATCGAGCGGCTGTCGCCGTAACCATCGGTGGCCTCGGGAACCAAGGGTCACCACCACCGCGAAACGCTCCAAATCGCCGATTATTTGCTTCGCGCGGTCATGCGGTCACCCGAGATGCCGGGCGCAGAATATTCGTTCACGGCGTTCAGCCGGGGCCAGGTCGCGTCTGCGGACGCCGGTCTTCGCGCAGTAGTCCGTAGACAAGTACGCCGACGTACTCGCCGCGCAAGAATGACCTGCCGCGCATCAGGCCCTCCCGCCGGAACCCGACGCGTTCGAGGGCTTTCTGCTCGCCGATGTTGCCATCATTCGTGAGCGCTTCGATGCGGTACGCGGTCGTGTGGTCCAAAAGGTACTCCACAAGCAGGTCCTGGGCTGCCGTCGCGAACCCCTGCCGGCGATGCTCGGGCCCAATCCCTACCCCGATCTCGTAGGTAACGCCGGACGGGAAACCGCGCGGCTTCCAGGTGGCGATGCCGACAACGGTCCCGTCCTGGCGCACCACAGCGACGGCCGAGGAGCCGGCGGAGATGTAACCATCGTGCTCCCACCGCCTGCGCCGTGCCCGCGGGTCAGTGAATCCCGGCCACTCGAACTCTCCCAGCACGTCGGGGTCGGTGCACAGACGGTCGAGAAACGGGAGGTCGTCTTCGGCGAAAGCCCGCAAGCGCACCGGGCCAGCCGAACCTTCCGGGGTCATAGGCACCATTATCGGCGACCTCGGCGGGGTGGGTACAGCGACAGCCGCAGCAGAGGTTGCAGCGACCAGCCACCGGATCGCGGCGGTGACCCCGTCCACCCCGAGGACTACGGCGTGCCTGTTCACGATGCCAGCGGTAACTGGTCGCCGCATAGCGGGAACGGCGGAGTGGGCTGCTCGTTATAGCGCGTGAGAGGAATTTCGGCGGGGCGGCGAACTGTCTCGGAGGTTCTGGTGAAGTTCAAGGTAGCCGCGGCCCTGGGGACTGGCGCTCTGTGCGCTGCGGTCGCCTCGTGCTCGCCGGGATCGCCAGCGACAGCGACAGCGACAGCGGGCTCGCAAGCACCACCGGTCACCGTGCTGACCAAGGGCGCGGACAACGGCAACGGCGATATCTTCCTGGCCCCGCAAAGCAGCGGCCAGTACGCCAGCGGCCCGGAGATCGTCAGCATCACCGGCACGGTGCTCTGGTTCCACCCGCTGCCTGCGGGCACGTTCGCCACCGACTTCCGCACCCAGACCTACCTGGGCAAGCCGGTGCTGACCTGGTTCCAGGGCGGCGGCAATGGCGGCGGCGAGGACGTTATCTACAACGACCGCTACCAGCAGATCGCCACCGTCAAGCCGGCGAACGGGTACCTGTCCGACTTCCACGAGTTCCTGATCACGCCGTGGAACACCGCGCTGATCCTCGCCGACACGATCGGCACCGCCAACCTGACCTCACTCGGCCTGTCCGCGCATCAGCAGGTCATCGACGGCGTCGTGCAGGAGATCGATATCAAGACCGGCAAACTGCTGTTCCAGTGGGACAGCGCCGGCCACGTGCCCTACAGCGACAGCTACGGGCCCTTGCCGC
>NZ_JBARCR010000398.1:0-2604 GCF_049794275.1 Trebonia sp. | reverse complement strand
ACCAGGTCAAACGCTTGGTCATAGCTGGACCTTGAGTGGCTCCCGGCCGTCTCAGATCGTCAGGCTCGCAGGAGAGCCGGGAGGCTCCCCTGGCCGGTTTCGTTAGCACCCTCATCATCTTCACCCTCGGGACGCTGCGGCCATGGGCATCTTGTCCGGCGCCTTCTTCGCGATCTCGTTCGCAATCCGCAAAAGGAGGACGTGACCGGAACGTTGACCGGCCACCCGCCCAGCCGTGCCGGCTGGAGCGCGCGACTCCTCGCCCAATGGCACGTATCCGCTGGGAATCGGAAGGCACGCGGCCGCGACTGGTGTGACGCGTCTTTGCCCGCGGAGCCTAGCCGTGGGGGCGTTATCGCAGGTCAGTTTGCCGTATGGCGGCTCGGTCGTGAGCAACCGGCGCGCGCTGATGCTGAACTTTTACCCGTCGGCGGGAACGCCCGAGGGTGACTGCGAAGGGCGTCGGCCCTTCGTTCGCGTCCCTGACGATGACTTGAGCTGCCAGGTGATGACGTTCCCTGTTCCCGCTTGGTCACGAGGGAACCCGAGCGTCTCATGCACCCAGCCGACGTCCCTGGAAGTGTTCTGCGCCGCGCCGCAGCCCTGGGCGATCGACCTGTACATCGGCACAATGACCACCGCTTTCACCAGATTGATTCATCCCAACAACTGGAATGACATAGATCAGTGGTTTCGGATGAATCTCACCTATGAGACCGATGAGATGTTTCAGCCTTACATCCAGGGGCATCTATGACGTACCCCTAGAGGTAGGGACAGCCCGGATGGGTCGCATGAACCAGATGGGCTAGGCAGATCAGCTGGCTTGACCAGGTGGTATGCCGAAAAGCTCGGCTACGGGAGGCCGGCATGAGCAGCATAGAAGTGGCAGCGGGGATAGGGATCCTGGGCGTCTTCGTCCTCGGGATCGTGATCGGGATCGTGCTGGTCGTCTCGTTCGCGTCGCGGCGTGAGGACAGGCGCTTCTCCCTGTGGGGGAAGGCACCGGACCCGGCGTGCCTGGGCGCGCGGCGGCTGCTCGGGGTCTGGGTCCGGGGCGCCAGGCCGGAGCGGGCGTTCCAGTTCGACGAGGACGGCCGAGTGATGCGGCGGGAGTCCCTCCGGTGACCGGCTTCGGGCTCATGGTAGGCGTCGTCGCCCTGTTTTTTGTCGCCGGGATCTTGACGGGCGTACTGGGCGTGATGGCACTGTCCGCGATGCGCGACCACCGCGGACACGGGGCACGGCGCCGGCATGCCATGCGTCCGGCCGAGACCCTCGACTGGGACCGGCCACGGTGGCCAGCCGGTCCTGACGGGGAAGACCAGCCCGGCTGGGAAGGACAGCTGCGCCCGGATGAAATCGGCGAGGCGCCGCCACCGTGGCCCGGCGGGCGCCGTGACTTAGCCGCCCGCAGCGACTGAGGAGACAACAGAGCTTGGCGCGATAGCCGGGGCCGCGCCAGGGAAGGCGGTCCCCGGGCTCCAGTCCCAGGAGCCCGGGGACCGCTGGCGTCTGTGGCGCGTCCGCGACCTGAGGACCGCGCCCGGCTAAGCTCGACATCGTGGCCGAACAGCAGGCATTTCCGTGGGCGCCGGGTACCGCGACTGGGATCGGGTCGATGCCCGGCGGCGACCCGATGGAGGCGGCCCGGATCATCGCCGGCGAACTGCCCGACCTCCCGCACCTCGCCGAGCTCCCGGCGCGCGGGCCAGGGGCGGACCTGACCGGGCGCGCCGCCGCGCTGCTCGTGGACATCCCCGTCGAAGTCACGCCGCGCGGCTGGCGGATCGCCGACCGCCCCGGCCGTGACATGCGCCGCGCCCGCGGCCTGCTCTCCGCCGACCTCGACGCGATGGAGGAGGCCCTGGACGGATACCAGGGGCTGCTGAAGGTGCAGGTCGCCGGGCCGTGGACGCTCGCCGCGACCGTCGAGCAGCCGCGCTCGCTGAACCCGGCGCTCGCGGACCCCGGCCTGGTCGCCGACCTGGCGACGTCGCTGGCCGAAGGCGTTGCCGCGCACGTCGCCGAGGTCGCGAAACGGATCCCGGGGGCGACCATCATCGTCCAGCTGGACGAGCCTGCGCTGCCTGCGGTCGCCGCGGGCGGGGTGCCGACCGCCAGCGGCCTGTCCCGCGTTCGCCCGGTGGATGAGGAGGTGCTGCGGGAGAGACTGCACGAGGTGCTCGTCGCCGCCGGAAGGTACACGGCGGTGCACTGCTGCAGTCGCAACCTTCCGTTCGGGATAATCCTGAGCGCCGGAGCGGACGCGGTCTCCTTTGACGCGAGCCTGCTGCGGAACACCGACTACGACGAGCTCGCGACGGCGGCTGATGCGGGCGCTGGGCTGCTGGTCGGCGCCCTGTCTGGCTTCGATTATCCCGAACGTCCCGGGGTGACTCCCGCCGATACCGCTCGAGCCGTCGCGGAGGTGTGGCGGAGGACGTGGCTGTCGCCGGGCGACTGCGCGCGGCAGGTCGTGATCACGCCCGCATGCGGGCTCGCCGGCGCGTCGCCCGCGCAGGCGCGCGAGGCGTTGCGGTGGGTGCGGGAAGCGGCGCGCATCCTGACGGAGATGATGGGGGAGCTGGCGTTATGGAACTG
>NZ_JBARCR010000397.1:0-4626 GCF_049794275.1 Trebonia sp. | reverse complement strand
GCGGCATGATCGCGCGCTGCAGCCGGAACGCGAGCTGGTGTTCCTCCGCGGCGCGCTGCTCGCTGTCGGCGAGCTGGTCGCGGGTCGCGGCCAGCGCCACCTGGGTCTGGTAGTGCGCGGACACGTCCTGGAACGCGCCGCGCAGCCCCACCACGTCCTCGCCGGCGAGGACCGGCTCGGCGAAGACGCGGATCTGCCTGACCGCCGTGTCGCCTGGCCGGACGATACGGAACACCGCGACGCCTGATTCCCTGGTCCGCAGCAGCGTCTGACGGAACCGCCGGACGGCGGCCCGGTCCGCTGCGATGACGAAGCTGTGCAGGTCGGCGATGGGGATCGGGGCGGCCTGCTCCGGGTCGAGCCCGAACAGGGCGAACGCGGCGCTGGTCCAGCGGACTGTCCCTGTCGTGAGGTTCTCGTCCCAGCCGCCGATCCGGCCGAGCCGCTGCGCGTTGCCGAGCAGGTCCGCGAGCCGCTCCGGCTCGCCAAGCTTCCGCCAGGTGCAGATCACCCCGGCGAAGAACGGCGCCACACGCAGGTCCGCGACCCCGACCGTGTCCTTGCCGCCCGTGAGCGGGGCGGTGCTGGCCCCGGGGACATGCTCGGCGCGGCCGGTCGCCAGCACCCGGCTGGCCCTGGCGAACAGGCCGTCGGACGACCCCGACGAGGGATAGGCCTCCAGCAGGGTCAGGCCGGCCAGCTCGGCGGGCCGGTGGCCGACCGGGTCCACGTAGCCGGGGCTCTGGTGCATCATGGCGAAATCGGCCAGCGCGCCGCTTTCATTGCGCAGCGGCCGGAGGATCAGCACGGAGTCGGCGATCTCGTCAAGCAGCCTGAACACTCCGGGAGACGGGGCGGTCGACCCGACCGTTTCATTCGCCATGCGCACGCCGAGCACTTCCGCGAACCCGGCGACGGCAGCGCTCAGGCTCGCCCGCGCGGCGGCGTCGAAGTCGTCGTGCGGCGCCTGCCACCAGACTTCCGCGACACCGAGCCTGGCGCCCGACCTGTGGCGCAGCGCTAGCACCGCGCGGGCCGCGGCGCGGCCCCACGGCGCGATTGCGGGCAGCCGGCCGGCTTCCGGCGGGGGTCCGGTCAGTCCCCACAGGTCTTTTCCTGTGAATGCCACCCACTGTTCCGCGCAGTCGAACTGCGGCGGCAGGCGCCGCCAGCGGCTCGACTCGGTGCCGCCGAGGCCCTCGGCGCCGAGCATCTCCAGGGCGCCGTCGGTGTCGAGCAGCCACACCGCGACCGCCGCCACGCCGAACCGCGGTCCGAGTTGCCCGGCGAGGGCGCCGACGAGCTCGGCGCCGTCTCGCGCCCGTTCGGCCGCGACAACGGCCACGGGATCGTCGGCCAGCCGCGGCTCGTGGTCCGGCTCTGCTAGTTCCAGCCCGGTCAGCGATTCCTGCCTGAGCACGGCGGCCGCCATCTCCTGCTCGGGCATCCCCGCGGCCGCGGCCATGTCGGTGAGCTCCCTGGCCGCTTCGGTCACGGACCAGCCGTGCCGTTCCATCAGCACGCCCCTGGCCATCGCCACGACGGCCGCCACGTCCGCCTCGGCGCGCGCCAGCGCGAGCTCGCGCCGCTGACGCTCGACCACCGCGGCGAGCCGCGGCACGTCGTCACCGTTGTTGCCGGCCAACAACACCGCCTCCCCGCGACCTGGCCGCCGCGAATGCGGAAACCGTACCATCTTTGTCAGAAGTAAACGTTCGGCTGACCTGCACCCGCGGAGAGAGCTTGATAGCCGGGCAGACAGCCGCGCCCGTTCGGAATACTTTTGAAAATGAGCGATCGAGAGTATATCGCCATTCTGAACAGAACAGTCCGGCACGCCGCCGCTATCGTGTAACAGTCAGCCGAAGCGGATTATCCGCGTCGGCGGAGGGTATTGGGAGCAGCCGATGACAGACGTTGACCACCAGCCACCGCGGCTCGACAGAGCGGCCCTCGAGCAGCTTCTCGCGGGCCTGACAGCGGTGCGCGGTGGCGACTTCAGCAGGCGGCTGGCACCGACCGGTGACCCGCTCATCGATGAGATCGCTTCCGTCTTCAACGGCATGGCCGACCAGCTTGACCAGTTCACCGCCGAGGTGACCCGGGTGGCCCGCGAGGTGGGCACCGAGGGCAAGCTCGGCGGGCAGGCGCACGTGCCCGGCGTCTCCGGCACGTGGAAGGACCTGACCGACTCCGTGAACGCGATGGCGGGCAACCTCACCACGCAGGTGCGGAACATCGCGCAGGTGGCCACCGCGGTGGCCAAGGGCGACCTGAGCCAGAAGATCGGCGTTGAGGCCCAGGGCGAGATCCTGGAGCTCAAGACCACGCTGAACACGATGGTCGACCAGCTGTCCGGGTTCGCCGACGAGGTGACGCGGGTGGCGCGCGAGGTGGGCACCCAGGGCAACCTCGGCGGCCAGGCGGTGGTCCGCGGCGTGTCGGGGACCTGGAAGGACCTGACCGACAACGTCAACTCGATGGCGACCAACCTGACCGGCCAGGTGCGGAACATCGCGCAGGTCACGACGGCGGTCGCGCAGGGCGACCTGACCAAGAAGATCGACGTGGACGCGCGCGGGGAGATCCTCGAGCTCAAGACCACGATCAACACGATGGTGGACCAGCTGTCCGCGTTCGCGGCCGAGGTCACCAGGGTGGCGCGCGAGGTCGGCAGGGAGGGCAAGCTCGGCGGCCAGGCCGAGGTCGAGGGCGTATCCGGCACCTGGAAGCGGCTGACGGAAAACGTCAACGAGCTGGCCGGGAACCTGACCAGGCAGGTCCGCGCCATCGGCGCGGTGACCAGCGCGGTCGCGGCCGGGGACCTGACCAGGACGATCTCGGTCCAGGCCGAGGGCGAGGTCGCCGAGCTCAAGGACAACATCAACGCGATGGTGCGGTCGCTGCGCGAGAGCGTGCAGGCCTCCCGCGACCAGGAATGGCTGAAGTCGAACCTGGCCAGCATCGGCTCGATGATGCAAGGCCACCGGGACCTCGAGGTGGTCGCCGAGCTGATCATGGAGGAGCTTGCGCCGCTGCTCGGGGCGCAGCACGGGACGTTCTTCCTGAGCGAGGAGTCGGGCGGCGAGACCAGGCTGCGGCTGATCGCGGGCTACGGGCTGCTCGCCGACAAGGACGCCCCGATCCAGTACCGGATCGGGCAGTCGCTGATCGGCCAAGTGGCCAAGACCAAGCGGGCGATCGTGGTCGACGAGATCCCGCCCGGCTACATCAAGATCAGCTCAGGGCTCGGCGAGGCGGCGCCGGCGAACCTCGCGGTCATGCCCATCAAGTTCGAAGACCATGTCATGGGCGTGGTGGAACTCGCGTCGTTCAGCAAGTTCACGCCGATCCAGATCGACTTCCTCGAGCAGCTCACCGAGACGCTCGGGGTGAGCGTCAACGCCATCATCGCCAACGCGCGCACGGACACGTTGCTCGGGCAGTCCCAGCGGCTGACCGTGGAGCTGCAGGCGCGATCGTCGGAGCTGCAGTCGCGTTCAGAGGAATTGACGCTGACCAACGCGGACCTGGAGGAGAAGGCCGCGCTGCTCGCCGCCCAGAAGCAGGACATCGAGGCGAAGAACGCGGAGATCTCCCGGGCGCGAGAGGAGATCGAGGAGCGCGCCAGGCAGCTCGGCCTGGCGTCCCAGTACAAGTCGCAGTTCCTCGCGAACATGTCGCACGAGCTGCGGACACCGCTGAACAGCCTGCTCATCCTGGCGCGGCTGCTCGCGCAGAACCCGGGGCGGAACCTCACGGCCAAGCAGGTCGAGTACGCGAACGTCATCCACTCGGCAGGCTCTGACCTGCTGCAGCTCATCAACGACATCCTCGACCTGTCCAAGGTGGAGGCGGGGCGGCTCGACGTGCACCCCGAGCGGTTCCTGCTGAGCGCGCTGGTGGAGGACCTGCAGGCGACGTTCGGCCCGCTGACCGCGGAAAAGGGGCTGGACTTCGCGATCTCGATCGACCCGTCGGCCCCCGCCGAGCTGGTGACCGACCGGCAGCGGCTGCGGCAGGTGCTCGGCAACCTGCTGTCGAACGGGGTCAAGTTCACCGAGAACGGGCAGGTGGCGCTGCGGGTGCGGACCGTTTCCGCGGCGGCGGCGGCGGCCGCCGAGCCGGGTTCCGTGCTGGCGGCTGCGGGCGACGGCGCTGGGGACGGCGATGGCAGCCTGCTCGCGTTCTCCGTCACCGACACCGGAATCGGCATCGCGCCGGAGAACGTCGCCGTGATCTTCGGCGCCTTCCAGCAGGGCGACGGCACGCTCAACCGCCGGTACGGCGGCACCGGGCTCGGGCTGTCCATCGCCAGCGAGGTCACCGCGCTGCTCGGCGGCCGCATCACCGCGGAGAGCGACCTGGGCAGGGGCAGCACATTCACCCTGTACGTGCCGGCGACGCTGCCGGACATCCCGGCTGCGGACGTGGCTGGCGGGGAGTTCGGCGCGGCGGACGGGGCACCGGAGGACGGCTTTGATGGCCCGCACAGCCCGGGCAGCCCGGTCCTGTACGGGCTCGGCGGCCCCGTTCCCAACGGCCTGGCGAGGCTGGCCGCGCTGGCCGAGTCCGGCGACGCGGCCGGGCTAGGCGACTTTGGCGACGCCGGCGGTCCTGGCGATG
>NZ_JBARCR010000396.1:0-7418 GCF_049794275.1 Trebonia sp. | reverse complement strand
CGCGGACACCGGGGGCGTGCGTGGCGAGCGCGGCCACGAGGCGGTCGCGGCGGCGCCGGTAGGCGAGCCTGACGCGGCGCACGTGCCGGTCGTAGGCCCCGGAGGTAATGAACTCGGCGAGCGTGAGCTGCTCGAAGCTGCTGGTGTGCGCGTCTGACCGCGCCTTGGCGCTGGCGACCGCCTCGGTCAGCCGAGCGGGCAGCACCAGCCAGCCGAGCCGCAGCCCGGGCGCCAGGGTCTTGCTGACCGTGCCGGCATAGATGACGTGCTCGGGGGCCAGCGCTTGCAGTGCGCCGACCGGCTGACGGTCGTACCGGAACTCACCGTCATAGTCGTCTTCGATGATCAGCCCGCCGCTGCCGGCGGCCCAGCGGGCAGCGTCCGCGCGGCGCCGTGGTGACAGCACCGAGCCGAGGGGGAACTGGTGCGCAGGGGTGAGCAGCATCGCCTGCGCGCCGTGCGCCTTGTCCAGCACCGCGCCGCCGTCGTCGACGCCGAGCATGACCGGCGTGAGGCCGGAGGCGGCGAGAGCCTCGGCCGTATGCGGCTGGCCGTAGTCTTCGACCGCGATCTTGGTGACGCCGACGTCCGGCAGCACCTGGCACAGCAGCGCGAGTCCCTGCGTGAACCCGGCGCAGACGACGATCCGGTCCGGCGCGACCCGCACCCCGCGGGTGCGGCCCAGGTACGCGGCCAGCACGGTGCGCAGTTCCGACAGGCCCCGGGGATCGCTGTAGCCCAGCGCCCGGCTGGGCGCGCCGGACAGCGCCTTCCGCGCCGCGGACAGCCACCCGGCTCTGGGAAACGCCGACAGGTCAGGCGATCCGGGCCGCAGGTCGTACCGGGCCGCCCGGGCCCCGAGTGGCGGCCGGATCCCGGCCGCGGGCCCCGGGGAGACTACGGCCGTGCTGGCGACCCGCGTGCCCGAGCCTTGCCTCGCGGTCAGCCAGCCCTCCGCGCCGAGCTGGGCGTACGCCTCGGCGACCGTGTTGCGGGCGATTCCCAGGTCGGCTGCCAGCGTCCGGGACGACGGCAGCCGTGTCCCCGGTGCCAGCCGCCCGGTCTGCACGGCCTCGCGAAGCGCCGCCTCCAGCCCGGCCCGTACCCGGTGCCCGGCCAGTTCCAGGTGCAGGTCTACCCCGGAAATGGCCCATGCTTTAGCCACAAGAGTGGAGCTTAGCTATGGGCCGCTGCCCGGCGTAGTGTCGGTGCCATGGAATCGGCACGCAGTGCTACACCGGAACGCAGTGCCACACCGGAAGAAGTGGCGGCAACGTACTTCCAGGCCTGGCGGAACGGCGACATCGACAGCGTGCGGCCGCTGCTGCACCCGGATGTCGACTTCGCCGGGGCGCTGGGCAGCACCCACGGGGCCGCGGAGACGGCGAGCGGCCTGGCCGGGATGTTCGCCATGACCCGGCAGGTCGAGGTGATCAAGCGCTGGGTGGACGGCCCGGACGTGCTCACCTGGTTCGAGCTGCGGACCGACGCGGCCGGGCCGCTGCCCGTCGTCAACTGGAGCCACGTGGAGGACGGGCAGATCAGCCGCATCCGGGTTACCTTCGATCCGCGCCCCCTCCTCGGGTAATGCCTACCTGATGGTGACACCGGAGCGTTCGAGCCACCGGTTGACGTCGAGCAGGAACGCGACAGGCGAGGTCGAGCTCGGCTGGACGCTCATCAGCCCGGGCAGCCGCGGATCGGCGGCGTAGGCGGCGGTGAGCGCTTCCCTGCTGATCAACTCGAACAGCGGCGCGTCCGGCTGCGTCATCAGCCGCCGCAGCTGCGCGTCGATGGCTCGCTCGTAGGCCGGGTCGGCCGCACCGGGATAGATGCTCTTGCGCCGCCGGAGCAGGTCGCCGGGGAGCAGGCCGTCCGCCGCGGCGCGCAGCAGCCCCTTCTCGATCCCGCCGGCTTCCTTCATCGACCACGGGACGTTCCATACGTATTCGACGAGCCGGTGGTCGGTGAAAGGTACCCGGACCTCGAGCCCGCACGCCATGCTCAGCCGGTCCTTGCGGTCGAGCAGGAACGGCAGCCAGCGGGTCAGCCCGAGGTAAAGGATCTCGCGGATGCGCCGGTCCTCCGGGCTCTCGCCGGCCAGCCGCGGCACTTCCGCCAGCGCCTGCGCGTACCGGTCGGCGGCGTACTCGCGGAGCCTGATACGCGTCCGCACATCCGGGCGCAGCAACGGCTCCCAGGATCCGCGGGCGGCCCAGGGGAACGTCGGCGCGGCAAGCAGGGCGGGCACGTGATACCACGGGTACCCGCCGAACACCTCGTCCGCGGCTTCCCCGGACAGCGCCACGGTTGACTGCTTGCTGATCTCGCGGCACAGCAGGACGAAAGACACGTACATGTCGCCGAAGGTGGGCAGGTCGTGCGCGGCGAGCGGCGCCCACTGCGCCGTCACCAGATCGTCCGCCTCCAGGGTGATCGTGCTGTGCCGGGATCCGATGTACTCGGCGGCGGCGCGGGCGAACGGCTCATCGTGGCTGGGCCGCAACTGGTCGGGTGTGAAGGCATCCGCGCTGCCGGTGAAGTCAACGGAGAAGGTGGCCAGCTTGGCGCGGTCCCGCCGGCTGAGGCTGTCCGCGGCCAGCGCGGACACCACGCTGGAGTCAAGGCCGCCCGATAGGAGGCTGCACAGCGGAACGTCGGCGACGGTCTGCCTGTGCACGATGTCGGCGAGCAGTTCCCTGACCGTGCCGGCCGTCGACGCGAGGTCACCGGCGTGCTCGCGGGCCTCGAGCCGCCAGTAGGCGGACTCGCGGATCCCGTCGCGGCCGGCCCGTACCAGCGTGCCCGGCCTGACCTGGGAGAGTCCGCGGTAGACGCCGTGCCCCGGCGTGCCGGTGCCGACCTGGCTGAACAGTTCGGCAAGCCCTTCCGCATCGATCTCCGCGCGGAAGTCCGGATGCGCGAGGACGGATTTCGGCTCCGACCCGAACAGCACGCCATCTTGCCGTGCCGCGTAGTACAGGGGCTTCACGCCAAGCCGGTCACGGGCGAGCAGCAGTTCCTGCCGGCGTCCGTCCCAGACGCCGAACGCGAACATGCCGTTCAGCCGCCGCACGCAGTCCGCGCCCCATTCCAGGTAGCCATGGAGCAGCACTTCCGTGTCCGAGCGGGTCCTGAACTCGTGCCCTCGCGCCACGAGCTCGTGACGGAGCTCGGTGAAGTTGTAGATCTCCCCGCTGAAGGTCAGCACGACGTCGTCTTCGCCAGGCGCGCGCATGGGCTGCGCGCCGCCCGCCAGGTCGATGACCGACAGCCGCCGGTGCCCGATCGCCGCGTGCGCGGAGCACCACGTGCCGCCGGCGTCCGGCCCACGGCAGATCATCGTCGCCGTCATCGCCTCGATCGCGGCTCGCTCGCCTTCGCCCCGCAGGTCGCGCCCGAAGTCAACCCACCCGGTGATCCCGCACATGTTCCCCGGCCTCCGCTTAGCTGTGATTGCTACGAAGGTAAGGAAGGCCCGTTGAACATCGATTAAGCCGTCGCGCCCTTAGTGTCACAGCCCGGCGCTAGGCCGCGGTCAAGCCGTCGATGAGCTGGTTGAGGGCCTCGACCATGTCGGCGCGCGCCAGCTCCTGGTCTTCAGCCTCGGCGACGTAGAGGGCGGCCTCGTCGCTGGCGCCCATCAGCACGTGCGCGATCGGCCGCGCCGACCGGGCACGGATGCGCCCCGACTCGATGCCCAGCGACACGACGGCCTCCACCAGGCCGAACACGTGCCGCTGGCATATCTCCCGCCACCGCGCCCAGCCCAGTACCGACGGCCCGTCGACGAGGGCGATGCGCTGCACCTCTGGTTCGGTGCACATCCCCAGCCAGATCCGTACCGCGTGCCGCATGGCCTCGACCGGGTCGCTCTGGCCTACGGCCGCCACCTCACGCGCGAGCCGCGCGGCGACGTCGGCCTCGACCGCGTCCAGGGCCGCCTCGAACAGCGCCATCTTGTCCGCGAACTGGTGGTACAGCGCCCCCCTGGTGACCCCCGCTGCCGTCGCGATCGAGTCGGTCGGCACCTCAGCGAAGCCGTGCGCGGCGAACAGCCGGCGCGCCGCCGCTATCAGCGCGTCACGGGTCGCGGCAGACCGATCGGCCTGGGTGCGGCGCGGCCGGGTGCCAGCGGAAGTCGGTGATGACATGGCTCGATTCTCGCACCGTTGCGGGCCTAGACATACATACGTACAGTCTGTATGTTTTTGATTATGAGCACTGAACATACCACAGCCGGACCCCTCGTGGCCGAACTGCCGCAGGGCGATATCTCCTACCGCGCGGCCGGGCCGCGCTCGAGTTCGCACCCGCCGGTCGTATTCGTGCACGGACTGCTCGTCGACGCACGGCTCTGGGAACCGGTAGCCGAGCGGCTGGCCTCTGACGGCATCCGCAGCTACGCGCCGACGCTGCCGCTCGGCTCGCACCAGCGCCCGATGAACGCGGACGCCGACCTCTCGCCGCAGGGAATCGCCGCGCTCACGCGGGACTTCCTTGAGGCACTCGACCTCAGCGACGTGACCATCGTCGGCAACGACACCGGCGGCGCCATCTGCCAGCTCATGCTCGGCGGCGATACCAGCCGGATCGGCGGCGCGGTGCTGACCAACTGTGACGCGTTCGGCAGCTTCCCGCCCCGGGGCCTCGCGCCGCTCTTCCACGCCCTGCGCCATCCCGGACTGGTCGCCTGCCTGGCTCCGGCGCTCCGGTCGCAAGCCGTACGGCACGGCCCGCTCGCCTTCGGGCCGCTCAGCAGCGGCCCGCTCGACGGCGCGCTGACCAGCGACTGGGTCCAGCCGCTGGCTGGCAAGGCGATCCGTCACGACCTCGCCAAGTTCGCCAGGGGCGTCCGGCCGGGCCTTCTCCTCGACGCCGCCGGCCGGTTCGGCCAGTTCACCGGGCCGGTACGGATCCTCTGGGGCGACGCCGACCCGTACTTCCGCGTCGAGCTGGGACGGCGGCTGAGCGAGTCGTTCCCGCACGCGACGTTCACCACGGTGCCGGCGGGCCGGACGTTCCTGCCGCTCGACCGGCCCGCCGAGGTCGCGAACGAGATCGCGGCGGCAACCGGCCGGTCGTTACGTGCCGGGCCCGTGTAGTGTCACCCCTAGCGCGGACGGCAGCGGCCGCGAAGAACCGGGGAGGTCACGATGTCTAAGTTCATGATCCTTTACCGTGCAGAGGCATCCGCGCTCGAGCAGATGGCCAACGCCACCCCCGAGCAGCAGGAAGCCGGCATGGAAGCGTGGCGGGCCTGGGCGAACAAGGTCGGCTACGCCATCGCCGACCTCGGGTCGCCGCTCGGTCACACCACTCATGTCGGACCTGGCGCGGCAGGCTCCACTGACGTGGCGGGCTACTCCATCCTGGAGGCGGGCTCGGCCGACGAAGTCGAGAGCATCCTTTTCGGTCACCCGCACCTGAGCATGCCAGGAGCGTCCATCGAGGTTCTCGAGATCATCCCGATAGGCGATATCTGACGCGCGCGCCCTCCGGGGGAACTGTACCTAGCTGCCCAGGGCCGCCTAGGCTCTATACATGGATAGTCCGCCAGCAGTCCCGGACAAGGGGAACCTGCGTGCCTCCGACGCCGATCGCGAGCGTGTCGCCGAAGTAATTCGCCAGGCAGCCGGGGATGGCCGACTGACCATGGAGGAGCTGGACGAACGGCTCGACGCCGTGTACGCGGCCAAGACCTACGCGGAGCTCGAGCCGATCACCAGAGACCTGCCGCAGACTCCCGGCGGCGCGGCGCCCGCGCCCGCGCACGTTCCGTCCGGCGACCCGCAGCGGTTCGGCGGCGAGCCGACGTCGCACGGGGCCTTCGCCATCATGGGCGGGTTCTCCAGGAGGGGCGACTGGGTGGTGCCGGAAGAGTTCACCGCCTTCGCCTTCATGGGCGGCGGGGAAATCGACCTGCGTGACGCGCGGTATGCCACGCGGACCGCGACGATCCACGCGATCACGTTCATGGGCGGCATCGAGATCACCGTGCCCGAGGACGCCAACGTCCGGGTCACCGGCATCGGCATCATGGGCGCCTTCGACCACCAGTCCGGCGGGACCGGGGAGCCGGGCGGCCCGACGATCATCGTCAACGGGGTGGCGTTCATGGGCGGCGTCGAGGTCAAGCGCCGGCCGCCAAGGAAGCCCAAGGGCGAGAGACTCGACTCACGGCGCCGCGGCGAACTGGAGTCATGAACGGCGTGGAGTAAGCCGGGTACGTTCCGGAAAATTGGAATTGCCTGACCACCCGTTAAACGGAGAGCTTGGCTGGCGGGAACTCGACTGGGTAGGGTTCGGCGTAGTCGGCTGAGCGGCTCACACTCTCCCACGCGCCGGCTTCGTCGAGCTGGCGTCGCGAGTAATCGAGCGCCATCTCGACGGCGGTCACGCCGAGCAGCAGGTGGGCGGGCGGGTTGCCGCGCTTGACTGCCTGCACGATGATCTCGGCCGCGCGGACCGGGTCGCCCGCAGGACCGGCAGGGTTGACGCGCATGCGGCGGTGCATGGTCCCGATCGTGGTGTCGTAGTCCGCGGGGATGTCGTGGATCGTCATCGACGAGCCGGCCCAGTCGGTCGCGAAGCCGCTGGGCTCCACGACCATCACCTGCACGCCGAACGGCGCGGTCTCGACGGCGAGCACCCGGCTGAAGCCGTCGACGGCGAACTTGGCCGCCTGGTAGCTGGCGATGCCAGGGGACCCGCCCACGCGGCCCCCGACCGAGGAAAACTGGACGATCGTGCCGCCGCCCTGGGCGCGCAGGAGCGGGGTGACGGCCTTCGACACGTTGTAGACGCCCCAGAAGTTGGTCTCGAACTGGGTGCGGAAGTCTTCCTCGTCGCCGGTCTCGATCGGCGCGACGTTGGCGTAACCGGCGTTGTTGACGACGACGTCGAGCCGGCCGAAGCGTTCCACGGCGGCGCTGACCGCATCGCGGACGGCGGCCTCGTCGGTCACGTCGAGCGCGAGCGGCAGCACCCTGTCGCCGTACTGCTGCGTGAACTCCGCGAGCTGGCCGGGACGGCGCGCCGTGGCGACGACGAGGTCGCCCGCGTCGAGGACCGCCTGGACGAGGGCGCGGCCGAAGCCGCGCGAGGATCCGGTGATGAACCATACCTGTTGCATGCTTCTTAGTAAAACATCGTTTTGTTATTTACGCAACTCTGTTGCGCTAATATGGGGGCGTGACTGAGTTCCAGCGGGCCCGCTCGGCCGAGGCGAAGCAGCTGCGCGAAGAGGCCATCCTGGAGGCCGCGGCACGGCTTGGCGCTCGCTCGGGCATCAGGGAGGTCACCCTCACCGACATCGCGGACGAGGTCGGAATGCACAAGTCGGCGATGCTGCGCTACTTCGAGACCCGCGAGCAGATCTTCCTCAGGCTGACGGCCGCCGGCTGGCGTGACTGGTC
>NZ_JBARCR010000395.1:0-1956 GCF_049794275.1 Trebonia sp. | reverse complement strand
TCCAGGCCCGGTAGGCCAGCACCGCGACGAGGGCCGCGACGAGCGCGGCGCCGATCGCGATGAGCGCGATCTGCCAGCCGGGCATCCCGCCGACGATGGTGACGACCGGAGCCGCGGGCGAACTCTGCACCGGGTCGTAGATGCCGCCTCTGTTCAGCGACGCGAAGCCTGCAGCCCGTGGCGCCATCCCGTCCGGCAGCGGGACATTGACCGTCGCCAGCGCCGCGGTTGCGGTAGACGCGAACGTGACCAGCACGGCGCCGAGTGCGGTGAGCAGCCCGACGGTGCGACGGGAGCGCGTAGAGATATGCATGAGGGTCCCCTCCTCGTACGGTGACCAGGACGTTCCCGGTCGGGTAGTGCTTGTACAGCGACCGTACGGGGACGGGGAGCGGCGCCGGATCGGCAGCGGTTACCCAGGTTTGGCGGTGAGTTACCCAGTTTTCCCGATTACCCCGGCAGCCGGAGGTGCGTCACGGCGGCGGCACGGGTGGGGGCGCCGAGCTTCGCCAGCACCGCGGAAACATGGTGATCGACCGTCTTGACCGAGAGGAAGAGCCGCGCCGCGATCTCCGCGTTGGTGAGGCCCTCGCCCACCATCATGAGGACCTCGTGCTCGCGCCGGGTAAGCCCGAGCGGATCGGCCCGGGTGGCGGACCTCGGGCCGGCCGGGATGGACTTGATCCCGAGGCCGCGCATCTTCTGCTGGGTCACCCTGACCGTGGCTGTCGCGCCCAGCTCGGCGAAGATCGCCAGGGCATAGCGGAGCAGCCCCTCATCGCTAGTGTCATGCAGCGTCAGCGCGGCCTCGTAGCGGCAGCCCTGATCCGTCAAGAGCTGAGCGGCCTTCTCCAGGTGGCCGTCGAGGTGGCATTGGTGGGGTTCGGCAAGCTCGCCGTGCGGTGTGTGAAAGGCACCGCACCGGCGCAGCCAGCAGGCCACGGCCCCGCGGTCCCACGGGATCGCATCCGCCACCACCGCGGCGGCGAGTTCCGCCTCGGCCCGCGCGGGTCCCGTCTGTCCGGCGAGCCAGTACGCCTCGGCCCTGGCCAGCCGGGCCGGGACGATGAACTGCGGCTCGCCCGTGCCGTCCGCCGCCGCGGCCGCCTCGTCCAGGTACTCCCACGGACTGCCGTCACCGCGCCGGGCGCGAATGATGCCGAGGGCGACCAGCGAGCCGAGCCGGTTCAGCGGGGAAGCGACGATCGCGAGCAGTTCGCCGCCGAGCGCGGCCGCCTCGTCCCACCGCCCGGTTTGCTCGAGAGCGAACACCCGGCCGCCTCGCAGGCAGGTCGCGTACGTGCCGATGTCGTGCTCATCGGTGTACCTGATGCCCTCGGCATAGGCGCCTTCCGCATCGTCGAACCGGCGTACGTCGCAGTAGCTGGTGTAGATGTTCACGAAGGCCCGCCCGGCCTGCTCCGGCAGGTTCTCGGCAACCGCGATCGCCTTCGCCTGTCCCAGCGGGCCCTCCCAGTCGCCGCCGGTGGCCGCCAGGGCACAGCCCAGGGTGTTGAACGCGTCGCTGAGCACTTGCCGGGCGCCGGTCGATTCCGCCAGCTTCAGCGCCTGCCTGGCCAGCGGGATGGACTCGGCGGACTTGCCGCTCGTCATCACTTGACCCGCGAGCCCGCTGTAGGCCGCGGCCAGCTCGCCGGTCGGTCCCAGCGGGCGCAGGATCTCCAGCGCGGATTCGGCCGCGGCTCTCGCGTCATCACCGCGGCAAAGGCGCCACAGCACGGTGCAGAGCCGGTTCATCGTGGCGCCCTGGCGGAGCCCGTCACCCAGCTCACGCCATAGCTCGAGCGCGCGCGAGTTGGCGTCCGCGGCTTCTTCCCACCGGTCGATGAGCGCGAACTCCGTCGCGAGCGCGTCATACAGCGCGGCAGCCGCCGTCGCCTCCGCGCCGTCAGCGAAGCGCACCGCCCGCCGGTACTGCGCCGCGGCCTCCTGGTG
>NZ_JBARCR010000394.1:0-2958 GCF_049794275.1 Trebonia sp. | reverse complement strand
GCGACCAGCAGGATCAGCGACACCACGGTGAGCACGATGATGCCGTTGGACAGCGCCAGCCGGTGGCCGCGCTTGGTCAGCCAGCGGGGCAGGAACGAGTCGCCGGCGACGAAGCTGGCCAGGAACGGGAACCCGCTGAAGCTGGTGTTACCACCGGTAAACAGGATCAGCGCGGTCGCCGCCTGGACCACGAAGTACATGAAATGCGCGGAGCTGCCGAAGACGGTGTTCGCTTCCTGCGCGAGCACCGTCGGGTAGCCGGCCTCGTACGGTATCGCGTGCGTGACGTGCGACAGCCAGGAGATGCCGCCGATCAGGAAGGCAACGATCGAGCCCTGGGTGACCAGGATCTGCCGGGCGTTGCGCCCCTCCGGCGGCCGCAGCGCGCTGACCGCGTTGGACACTGCCTCGATACCGGTCAGCGAGGAGCCGCCGTTGGCGAAGGACCTCGCCAGCATGTAGATCATGGCGAAGCTGAACAGCCCGGCCGTGCTGTGCCCTAGCTGGTATGCGCCAGCCTGCACGGTGACGTGCGGCAGGCCGACGGTCACCTCGCGGATGAGGCCGATGATGATCGTCAGCCCGACCGAGACGGAGAAGAGGTAGGTCGGCAGCGCGAACGCCCGCCCGGCCTCCCGGATGCCGCGCAGGTTGCCGTAGCACATGATGGCGACCGCGATCACCGAGATCACGATGAGGATGTACGGCCCGATGACCGGGGTGTTCGCCAGCTGCGGGAACGCGGAGACGATCGCCGCGCTGCCGGCCGCGACCTGCACCGCGACCGTGACCGTGTAGTCGATGAGCAGCGCGACCGCCGCGACCTGCGCCACCCGCGGCCCGAAGTTCTCGCGCGCCACCACGTAGGACCCGCCCGCCCGGGTGTAGACGGAGACGACCTCCCGGTAGGAGAGCACGACGAGTGCGACGCCGGCCAGGATGACCAGGGTCACCGGCAAGATCAGCGTGAACGCCGCGACGCCGACAATGGGCACGAGCTCGATCAGCATCTCCTCGGTGCCATAGGCGGCCGAGGAGATGCCGTCGGAGGAGAGCACGCCGAGCGCCAGCGGCTTGGACAGCCGCTGCTCGGACATCTGCTCGTTGACCAGCGGCGGCCCGAGGAGCTTGCGCTTGAGCTTGTACCCGAACGTCTCGGACAGCACGTCGGGCACGTCGGCGCCGGTGAATTCGTCGGCGTGGATGCCTTCGGCGAGCTGGGTGCCCTGCGGCGCCTGCGGTAGGTGATTTCTCATCGCGGCCTTCACGCTAAGCGCTGCAAAGATTGATGACCGTAAGTGCCGCGTTAAGCGTGCTGAGCTGGCCGTTAAGGATGTATCAAGATCGTCAATCTGCGGCCTGGCGGGCGGTGGAATGGCAATCGCGATGACTGGCACGATGACTGGTAGACGCCGCGACGACACGCTGCGATGGGGCCGTCAGGCAGCACGGCGCCTGGCGCGCCGACAGGGACTGTCGGCGCCGTACGCGCTGCCTGTGGGGTTCGCGGCGCTGTTCGCCCTGGGCACGATCGCGGCGGCGCTGAACGGCCGGCTGCCCGCCATCGGGGTGCTGGTCGTGAGCGCGGTGATCGTGACGGTCATCTCGGCGGTTTCGGAGGTGAACGCCGCCGTGCCGCTCGGCGTCATCGGCTGGCTGACCGTCGTCGGGTTCTCCCGGCCGCCGTACGCGGACCTGCGGCCGACCGGCGCCACCGCGGCGGACGCCGCGATCACGATGGCCGCCTGCGCGCTGGCCGGCGCCGTCGCGGGCTGGATGTTCCGGTACGCGCAAGTACAGGTCACACTAGAAAGCGTGGACCGGCAGAAGGAACGCGGCATAGACCTGCGCAGGCAGCTGGCCGGCGCGGCGCTCGCCGTGGCCGGGCTGCCCGCGCTGACCGCGCTGCTCGTCGCCTGGCGCGGGCACCTGAACCTCTCCGACGACCTGCTGATCTACCTCGTCGCGGTGGTGGCGGTCACGGTCGTCGGCGGGTTCTGGCCCGCGGTGTTCGCCGCCGTGGCCGCCAGCCTGCTGCTGAACTGGTACTTCACCGCGCCGCTGCACACCTTCACGATCGCCGAGCCGAAGAACCTGCTCGCGCTCGTGCTGTTCGTCACGGTCGCCGTCGCGGTCAGCAGCGTGGTTCACCTCGCCGCGCGACGTGAAGCGGACGCGGCCCGCAGCGCGAAGGAGACCGCGTCCCTGCTCGCCCTGGCGCAGACCGTGCTCGGCGGCGACGACACGCCCGCCGACGTGCTCGACCACCTCACCGCCAGCCACGGCGGCTACGCCGAGCTGCTCGAACGCGTCGCGGGCCGCTGGATCCGGATCGCCTCGAGTGGCGCGGCCGGCCAGGACGCGAGCGTGATCAGGTTCGAGGTCCGGCCCGACCTGGCCCTTGAGGTGCGCGGGCAGGCGGCCAGCGCGACCGCCTCCCTGCTCGCCGGGTACACCGCCCAGGCGGTCGCGGCCCTGGACCGGGCCCGGCTCCGCACCCAGGCCGCCCAGGCGGAGGCGCTCGCCGAAGGGAACCGGATGCGCACCGCGCTGCTCGCCGCGGTGAGCCACGACCTGCGCACACCGCTGGCGTCCATCAAGGCCAGCGTCAGTAGCCTGCGGCAGACCGACGTGCACTGGACCGAGGAAGACGAGGCCGACCTGCTCGCCAACATCGAGCAGAACGCCGACCGGCTTGACGCGCTTGTCGGCAACCTGCTCGACATGAGCCGCCTGCAGACCGGCTCGCTGGCGCCGTTCCTGCGCGCCATCGCCGTGGACGAGGTGGCCCCCGTGGCGCTGCGCGGCCTCGACGGCGGGGACGCGCTGCAGATCGTGGTGCCTGACGATCTTCCGCTGGTGCGGGCCGACCCGGGGCTGCTCGAGCGGGTGCTCGCCAACCTCTTCTCCAACGCGCTGCGGCACTCGCCGCCGGACAGCCCGCCCGCGCTGCTGGCG
>NZ_JBARCR010000393.1:0-8863 GCF_049794275.1 Trebonia sp. | reverse complement strand
CATCGAGGATGACCGCCAGCTGGTCGACCGCCGCACGGGCCGCCGGGTCGGCGCGCCAGGCGGGACCGGCGGCCGGCCAGCTCGTCAGGTGCAGCGACGGCGTTCCCTCGAGTGGCGCGTAGAACCGCTGGTACATGTGCTCGGTGACGAACGGGGCGAACGGGGCGAACAGCCCGAGCAGCACGCGGAACGACTCGCGCAGCGTCTGCCGCGCGCTCCGCGCGCCCTGCTCGTCGCCGGTTAGCCGGTCTTTTACCATCTCCAGGTACCGGTCGCAGAACACCGACCAGAACATCCGCGACGCGGTGGCGTACGCCTGCATGTAGTCGTGTTCCTCGAAGAAGTCCGTCGACAAGTCGACAGTCTCCGCGAGGTGGGCCAGCAGCCAGCGGTCGACGATGTCGCGGTCGGCCACCGGAATCTGGGGGCCGGCCGGCTGCCCGGCCGACTCTAGGTTGAGGGACAGGAACCTGCCGACGTTCCACAGCTTGACGGCGAACTTCCGCCCGGTCCGCATGTCCTTCTCGTTGTACCGCAGGTCGGTGCCGATCCTGCCCTTGGCGGCCCACAGCCGCAGCGCGTCCGCACCGTACTTGGCCAGCACGTCGTCGGGCACGTAGCGGTTGAACCCGTCCGCCCCGGTGTGCCGCTCCAGGTCCCGCTTGGAGATCTTGCGGCCCTGCTCGTTCAGCCCCCACCCGGAGATCAGCGCGGTGCGCCACGGCACCCGGCCGAAGTGCAGTTCCGACTGCACCACCGAGTAGAACAGCCAGGTCCTGATGATCTCGAACGCCTGCACCCGCATCGACATCGGCGCCAGCGCCGGATCCGGCCCCTCGGGCCGCCACGCCCACCCGTCGTTGATCTGCGGGGTGAGCGACGAGGTCATCCAGGTGTCCATCACGTCCGGATCGCCGTGCAGCCCGGCCGACCCGCACGACGGGCACGCGGGCACCGGCGGCTTGTCGGTCAGCGGGTCGACCGGCAGGTCGTCCAGCCGGGCCAGCACCGGCGCGCCGCAGCCGTCGCAGAACCACACGGGAAACGGCACTCCGTAGTGCCGCTGCCTGGTGATGTTCCAGTCCCACTTGAGCCCGTCGATCCAGTCTTCGAGCCGCCGCCGCATGAACGCGGGGATCCACTCGATCTCCGCGGCCCGCGCCAGGAACCGGTCGGCGTTCTCCCGCACCGCGATGAACCACTGCGGCCTGATCTGGAACTCCACCGGCGTCTGGCACCGCTCGTGCACCCCGACCACCTGCCGCACGGACTCGCTGCCCCGCAGGTAGCCGGCGGCGTCGAGGTCAGCCACGATCTTCGCCCTGGCCTGGGTGAGCTGGAGCCCGGCGTACGGGCCCGCCAGCTCGCCGAGGCGGCCGTCGGCGGTGACCACCTCGCGCAGCGGCAGCCCGTCGCGCCGCCACTTGAGCACGTCCTCGGCGTCGCCGAACGTGCACACCATCATCAACCCGGTGCCGAACTCCGGATCGACCGACTCGTCGGCCAGTACCGGCACGGTGTAGCCGAACAGGGGCACCGTCGCCCGCGTCCCCACGATGGACGCGTACCGCGGGTCGGCTGGATGGCAGTACAGCGCCACGCAGGCGGGCAGCAGCTCAGGCCGGGTGGTCGCGATACTCAGTTCCTGACCGCGGGGTTCCTGACCGCGGGGTTCCTGACCGCGGGCTGCTCCGGGGAACTCGATCCGGTACAGCCTGCTGGTCCGCTCCAGGTCCTCGACGTCGGCCTGGGCGAGCGCGGTGCGGTCTTCAGGGCACCACAGAATGGGGTCGCTGGCCCGCCGCAGGTACCCCGCTTCGTGCAGCTTCACGAAGCTGGTCTGGGCAGTCCGCTGGCACCGCCTGTCGATGGTCGAGTACCGCAGCGACCAGTCGACGGACAGGCCGAGCCGCCGCCACAGATCCTCGTACCTGGCCGCGGTGCGCTGGGTCTCCGTCAGGCACAGCCGGACGAACTCGGCCCGCGGCATGTCCGCGGCCCGCACGCCGTAGGCCTGCTCGACGTACCGTTCGGTCGGCAGCCCGTTGTCGTCGAACCCGATCGGGTAGAACACCCGCTCCCCGCGCATCCGCCGGTAGCGGACGATGAAGTCCGGCTGCGAGTAGCTCATTGCGTGCCCGACGTGCAGATGCGCCGCGGATACGTAAGGCGGCGGTGTATCGACGCTGAACACGTCCCCGCTGCCCGCGGCGTCGTACCGGTACACGTCGTGGTCTTCCCACAAGGCACGCGCCGCGGCCTCCACGGCCTGATGCTCGTACTCGCTGCCCTCCATGCCGGCCCAGGTTAGCCGCGCATCCCGTCCCGGAAAACCCGATTAATCCCAGCGGCCAGCCGCCGAGCCGAGCGCTCGCCCCGCTTCTTGCTGTTATCAGCCGTTAATGCGCTTCACGGATAACGCGATAGTCGACGAGCAGATAGCCAGCCGGCGAGAGCTCGCTTCGGATCGATTCGAGCTGAATCGATGGCAAGCCGTCGAGAAGCCGTCGTCCGCGGCCGGCGATCCTCGGCGCTATCACGAGCCTGAGTTCGTCGACAACGCCGGCGGCGAGCAGCGCCTGCGCGACCGAGATACTCGCGTGGACGCCGATATCGCCGCCGCGCTGCTGCTTGAGATCCCGGACGAATTCGGCCAGCCCGCCGTCGAGCACCGTCGCATTGGCCCAATCTCGGTCCAGGGGCGTCGATGTCGCGACATACTTCGTGACTCCGTTGATGAATGTCGCGAATGGCTGGATCTGGCTGCTCGGCCAGAACTGCGCCCATTCGGTGTAGCTACGGCGGCCGAGAATGACCGCGTCCTGTGTCGCGATCACAGCGGCAAGGTTGGCGTCCATCGCGCCGTCCCAGTCGGGAAAGAAACCATCTGGGTCCTCGGCAACCCCGTCGAGGGACAACAACTCGTACACGACGATCTTTCGCTCGGGGAAGGTGAAGCTGCCGTCCTGGGCTGGGGAGAACGGGAGGGCCGCGAGAACCGCGTCGGGGTTGAGCGGGCCGTAGATGTGCGGGAAGGGGTCTTCGGCGCCGGGCACATGCTCGTAGCGGATCGGGGCGCGCACCCGGTCCGGGTCGATGACCAGCAGCACGAGCTCGTCGGGGACGCCGCGGTAGAACCTGTTCGCCACGTCCGCCACCTGGGTGGCCTGCGACGCGTGGATGAATCCCTCGTCAGCGAGGGATCTGCCGATCGTCGACGTGGCGTACTCGCCGTCGCGCTGCGCCCGTGCCCAGTCCGCGCGGGTGGCGATGTGGTAGATGCGGCTCACGAGGGCGAGTTACCCCGCCGGGCAGTGCATCGAACCGAGGCATCGAACCGAGGCATCGAACCGAAGGGTGGACCATTACGTCTATTCTGCGGGGGACGCTACTCTTTGTGCGCTCCGCTTCACCGAAGCTTCACCGATCTGTCTGTCCCGGTACCGCATTAGGGCACCGACCGGGGGAAGGAATCCGACGTGGCCTCGCCCCCGCCTGAACTGCTTGATGTCGCCGAACTGCTCGACGTGCCCGTCCAGCCCGGCGGCAAGATCATCGCGATCAGCGACCTGCACCTGCCGCCGGAACGGACCACGGTGTCCGGCCGGTGCTGTGAGGTCATCGCCCGGCGGCTCGACGGGGAGACCGTTCCGCTGACCGTCGTGCTGGCCGGCGACATCGTGGAGATGCTGGCCTTCCCCAGCGCCACGGCGGCCGACATCCTGGAGGCGCACGACGACCTGTGCCAGGCCCTGGCCGGGGTGACCGAGCGCGGCGGGCAGGTCATCTATACGGTCGGCAACCACGACGGCGACCTGGCCTGGGACCTGAAGGCGGCGGACGCCGTGCGTGACGTCACCGGCGCCAGGCTGTGCCTCGCCGCCGACCTGCGGCTGCCGGGCGGCGAGCGGATCCGGGTCGAGCACGGCCACCAGATCGACCCGTACAACTGCTTTCACGACCCGCGCAACCCGCTCGACACCCCGCTCGGCCACCACGTCGTCCGGGAGGTCATCCCGAAGATCGAGTGGCTGGGCCGCGACTGGCTCACCGGCCTCCACGAGATGGCAGACCCGGCGGACTTTCCGTCGTTCGTCGCCTCCCGGCTGGTGTACCGCAAGCTGATCCGCCACCTGTGGTGGCTGGTACTGGTGCCGATCCTGCTGTTCGCCCTGGTGCTGCCAGAAGTGGGGCGGGTCAAGAACCGGTACCCGGACACCGCGACCTGGCTGCACGACGTGGAGATCCTCGGCTACGGCGCGGTCGTGGACATCGCGATCATCGCGCTGATCCTCGCCATCGTCTCCCGCCGCGCCTGGACCACGCTCAGCGCCCTCGCCCTCGCCGGCCGCGGCTACAGCCAGAATGCCGCCGCCAGGCAGCGCGCCGACGACCTTATCGCCGACGGCTACACCGGGTACCTGTCCGGGCACACGCACCACCCGGAGCTGCACGCGCACGGCAGTGCCCCGGGAAACACGGGCTTCTACGCCAACGCGGGCTCGTGCACCTCGGTGGTCGAGGCGATCGACACCCTGCACGGCATGCCGCCGGTATACCTGCGCACCCAGCAGCTGTCCTGGCTGGAGATCACCGCCGACGGGGACCACCCGTGCCAGGCGACGCTCCAGTCCGCCCGGGTCGAGCTTCCCGGCGCCACCCATTTCGAGCGGTTCATGGCCCGGGCGCGCAACCCGCACTCCACGGCGCCGTGCTCGGTCGCGGCGTGGCCGCAGGGCCCCAACTGGCCCGCCGATCCCAAGCACCTGCGCGACCGCAGGCACCTGCACAAGCACCTGCGCCGCCACGAGCCAAAGGACCAGGAGTGCGGCCATGCCGCCCCCTGCGGCGAGAAGACCGATTAGCCCGAACTACTACAGTTTGTCGGACCCGCGACACCCCGGCGGGCCCGAGCGGCCTTAGACTTCCTGCGTGAGCATTCAGCCCGCCGGGCCCGCCGTGGAGATCGCCGGCATGGTCAAGCGGTACGGCGCCCTGACGGCCGTCGACGGGCTGACCCTCACCGCGCGCCGCGGCGAGGTCACCGCCATCCTCGGACCGAACGGCGCGGGCAAGACCACCACGATCGAAGTCTGCGAAGGGTACCGGACCGCCGATGCCGGCACCGTCCGCGTGCTCGGGCTCGACCCGGCGCGGAACCTCGCGAAGCTGCTCCCCAGGATCGGCGTGATGCTCCAGTCGGGCGGCATCCCGCCCGCGGTGCCCGCCGGCGAGTACCTCAGGCTGCTCAGCCGGTTTCATGAGAAACCACAGGACCCGGCCTGGCTCCTTGACACCGTCGGCCTCAGTGGATCGAAACGCACCCCGTACAAGCGGCTGTCCGGCGGGCAGCAGCAGCGGCTGTCACTGGCCGCGGCCTTGATCGGCCGCCCTGAGCTCGTCTTCCTCGACGAGCCGACGGCCGGCATGGACCCGCAGGCCAGACACGCCACCTGGGACCTGATCCGGGCGCTCAAGGCCGACGGCGTGAGCGTGATCCTCACCACGCACTTCATGGACGAAGCCGAGCTGCTATCGGACCACGTGGTGATCATCGACGCGGGACGCGTCGTCGCCGACGGCTCCCCCGCCACGCTGACCGGCTCGGCCGGGCAGCTGCGGTTCCGCGCCGAGCCAGGGCTCGACACCGACAGCCTGCTGTCCGCGCTGCCGGCCGGCAGCGCGGCCAAGGAATCTCCCGCCGGGCACTATCTCATCGAGGTGCTGCCCGGCGGCACCGTCGAGCCCGCGCTGCTCGCCGCCGTCACCGCCTGGTGCGCCGAACGCGCCGTGCTGCCCAGCAGCCTGCAGATCGAGTCGCGCACCCTGGAGGACGTCTTCCTCGAGCTGACCGGACGGGAGCTGCGGTCATGACGTTCGCCCCCGCTCCCGGCGCCGCCCCGATGCGCCGGATGGTCGCCGCGCAGGCGGGGTTCGAGACCAGGACGCTGCTGCGCAACGGCGAGCAGCTCACCCTTACGCTGATCATCCCGCTGCTGCTGCTCGCCGCGTTCAGCCTGGAGTCGCTGGTCAGCTTCGGCGGCGGCTACACCAGGATCGACTTTCTCACCCCCGGCGTGATCGCGCTCGCCGTCATGTCCACCGCGTTCACCAGCCAGGCGATCGCCACCGGCTTCGAGCGCAGGTACGGGGTGCTCAAGCGGCTCGGCGCCACGCCGCTGTCGCGGACCGGGCTGATCGCCGCCAAGACAGTCACCGTGATCGCCATGGAACTCGCCCAAACGGTGATCATCATGCTCGTCGCGCTCGCCCTCGGCTGGTCGCCAAACGCCGTTGGCGCGGCGGTCGTCGTGGTCCCGCTCCTCGTCCTACTCGGCACCGCCGCATTCAGCGGGTTCGCCCTGCTGCTGGCCGGCACGCTGCGCGCGGAGGCGACCCTGGCGGCCGCGAACCTGATCTACGTGGTGCTGCTCGGCGTCGGCGGCGTGGTCTTCCCGCTCACCAAGTTCCCGCCCGGCGCCCGCTCGCTGCTCGAGCTGCTGCCCTCCGGGGCGCTGTCCACCGGGCTGCGCGACGTGCTCGCCAACGGGGCGGCGTTCCCCGCGAAGAACATCGTGACGCTCGCCGTCTGGGCCGTCGTCGGGATCGCGCTCGCCGTCCGCTTCTTCCGGTGGGAGTAAGCGCTCTCCTCGTCCTGGCGGCCGCGGTCTCCGTGCAGAGCGGCGCGGGGATCGCCGCCCGGCTGTTCAGTGAGCTGCCGCCCGCGGCCGTGACCACCCTGCGGCTGTGGTCCGCGGCGCTGATCATGCTCGCGATCGGCGGCCGCGGCGCCGCCAGGGTCGTGGCCGACCTCGCCAAGAGGCGGGCGTGGCGGGACGCAGTCGCCACGGGCACGTTCGGGATATTTCTCGCCGTGATGAACTTCGCGATCTACCAGGCGTTCGAGCGGATCCCCCTCGGGATCGCGGTCACCATCGAATTCCTCGGGCCGCTCGCTGTGGCAGTGGCGGGCGCCAGTGCTCATAAGACAACGCGGCTGCTTAGCCTCGCCTGGGTGGCGCTGGCCGCCGCGGGCGTGCTGCTGCTCGCCCAGGGCTCTGGCGGGCACCTGGACCTGGCGGGCGTGGCGTGGGCGCTGCTGTCCGCCGTCGGCTGGGCCGGCTACATCCTGTTCAGCAGGGCCACCGGGCAGCGGGTGCCCGGGTCGGCTGGGCTGGTGATCGCGATGTGCGTGGCGGCGGTGCTCGTCACCGGGCCCGGGGTCGCCGCCGGGGCGCCGCAGATGTTCCGGCCGTCGCTGCTGCTCATCGGTGCCGCGATCGGGCTGCTGTCGTCGGTGATCCCGTACTGGCTGGAGTTCGAGGCGCTGCGGCGGGTGCCGCCCCGGGTGTTCGGGGTGTGGATGAGCGTGCAGCCCGCGGTGGCCGCGCTGATCGGGCTCGCCATACTCGGGCAGCGGCTCAGCCCGGCGGAATGGGCCGGGATCTGCTGCGTCACGGTGGCCAGCGGCGGTGCCGCCCGCGGCGGCCCTGCCCTCAGCCCCCAGGCGTTACGATGTGGGGCGTGTCTTCCTGGTTTGCGCGCGTCACGGGCCCGGTCCTGCGGCCGACGCGGGATTCGGTGCGCGGGCTGGCGCTCGCGGCGGTGATCGCCAACGCGGTCATCATCTCCACCGGCGAGGCGGTGCGGCTGTCGTCGTCGGGACTCGGCTGTCCCGACTGGCCGCAGTGCACCCAGACCAGCGCCGTCGCCGCGCACAGCGTCGGGCAGACCAGCCTGAACACCGCGATCGAGTTCAGCAACCGGCTGCTGAACTTCCCGCTCGTCGTGATCTGCGGGCTCGCGTTCATCGCCTGCTGGCAGTACCGTCCGGGCGGGCAGCGCCGCCGCGACCTGGTCTGGCTGTCGGCAGCGCTGCCGCTCGGCATCGTCGGCCAGGCGGTGGTCGGCGGGATCGTGGTGCTCACCAGGCTCAACCCGGCCTTGGTGGCCGTGCATTTCCTGCTGTCGTCGGCGATCCTCGCGGCGGCGGTCGTGCTGTACGTGCGAGCTGGCGAGGGCGACGGCCCGGCCAGGGGGCTGGTCCGCATGGACCTGCGCGTGCTGACCGCGCTGCTGGTCGGCGTCACCGCGCTAATGCTGGCGGCGGGCACCGTGGTCACCGGCAGCGGGCCGCTCGCGGGCACCACGATCGACTCCCACGGGCACCGGACGACCGTGCCGCGGTTCCACCTCGCGCTGGAGAACGTCACTCAGCTGCACGCCGACATCGGCTGGTTCATCGGCGCGCTCGCGGTCGCCATCGTGATCGGGCTGCATTTCTCCGCCGCACCGCGGCAGGCGGTGCGCTTCGGCTGGCTAGTGCTGGTCGGGCTCGGCGCCCAGGGAGTCATCGGCTACACGCAGTACTTCAACCACCTGCCGGCCGGCCTGGTCTGGGTGCACGTGTCGACGTCGGTGCTGCTGTGGATCTTCGTCCTGCGGCTGTACCTGTCCACCCGCGAGCGCCTGCCGCTCCCTGTGGAGCCGGCCGATGCGACAGCCGCGGCACCGGCGTCCGCGCCCGCCACCTGAGATCCTTATCCGGAACGTACGCGGCTTACTCGTCGGCCGTTCCGCTGTCCGCCGGGGGCGTGCCGAGCCGTTTCGCGTGCTTTTCCGCCAGCCGCCGCACGGTCTCGGCCGCGATGTCGGCGGTCGCCGACGGGAACGACACGCGCCGCACATCGGCGTCGGGGTCCGGAGTCGCCGCCGCGAACAGCCTGGCGTTCACCCGGATGGGCACCCCGGTCACGACCGCGAGGTTCACCGCGTCGCTGGGCCGCGCGTCAACTTCCCGCGGACCGGCCGGCCCCTGCACGACCACGATGGCGTAGAAGATCGAGCTGAGCAGCTGGGTGAT
>NZ_JBARCR010000392.1:0-2203 GCF_049794275.1 Trebonia sp. | reverse complement strand
GACCAGCGAGTACGAGCACGACGGGCTGCGGGTCAGCGGCGGACGGGTGCTGGGTCAGCTGATCGCGATGAACCGCGGCGAGGTGTGACCGCCAGGCATCCCGCGATGGCGGTCAGGACCCTATGGCGGACAGCAGGTGCTTGCACGCGTCGTTGGCCCGCGCCTCGGGGCTGCCAGGACTGGCCGTCATTTGCCAGCGGACTCCGGCGGCCCCCGATGGGCTGGGGAGGGGAAAGTCCGGCAGGCCATGACTGCGCACGCACTGCGCGTAGGCAAGTTGCTGCTGGTAGGTCCCGGGCTCTGTCGAGGAAGGGCCGCCGGAGGATCCGAAGTGCACATGCACCACGCCGCACCCTGCCGTCAGAACGGCGGCGGCCGCTGCCACAGCCAGGGCTCGCGCGCACCGCAGGTTTCTGTTCGAACCGGTCTTGTCGTTCATCGCGGCCTCCTCATCGAGCCGGTCATGAGTAGCGCCTGGAATCGGCTGAATCGCAGGAGGAAGAACACCGCCCCGGCAAGGGTCGCCAGGGCGCCGAACCCGATCAGCAGCCAGGAATCGCCCCCGCCGGCCGACACGTCACGCGCGGAAGCCGGATTGCCCGGGTCGTAGGACACTTGCACCTGGTCACCCGTGTCTATCGGGTTGCCGGACTCGGGCCCGGCGAAGGTGAAGGTACGGCCGTTCGCGGCCGTGAACTGGATAGCCGGCACCCAATAGGCGGAGCAGCCATGGCGGCCGCAGTTCTGCCCGGTACTGACACTGACGACGGTGCCGGTCGCCGTCCTCCCGCCGGCGATCGGCTGTGCCGCGTCGTAGCGGCGCATGCCGCCAACCAGCAGTGCCACCCCGATGGCGAGGAAGACGGCGAATCGCAGCTGCGCGACCCAACTCGGCACCGGTTGGCGAGTGAGCCCGAAGAGAGAGCCGGAACTAGTCACACGTCCCTGTGTACAGAATGGGAGGTGACAGCACGGTGACCGAAAATGTGACCTACGTGTCACCTTCCCCGTGTGATCCTGGGAACGTGCGGGTTCTGGTGACCGAAGACGACGAGGTACTGGCCACGACGGTGGCGGCTGGGCTGCGCCGGGAGGGGATGGCCGTCGACGTGGCCCTGGACGGCGCCGTGGCCCTGGAGCGTCTCGCGATCAACCGCTACGACGTGGTGGTGCTCGACCGGGACCTGCCCGGCGTGCACGGCGATGACGTCTGCCGGGCCCTTGCCGCGGACAGATCCGAGAGCCGGGTCCTGATGCTCACCGCGGCGAGGTCGGTCAGGGACCGGGTGGAGGGCCTCGACCTGGGCGCCGATGACTACCTGCCCAAGCCGTTCGACTTCGCCGAGCTCGTGGCCCGGATAAGGGCCCTCGGCCGGCGGGCCGCCGCCCCGCTGCCCGCTCACCTCGAACACGACGACCTGACCCTGGACCCAGCCCGCCGCGTGGCGGTCCGCGCCGGGCGGCGCCTGCCGCTTACTCCCAAGGAGCTCGCCGTGCTCGAGTGCCTGCTCGCCGCGGACGGACGGCCGGTATCGGCCGAGGAGCTGCTCGAGCGGGTGTGGGACGAAGCAGCCGACCCGTTCACCAGCACCGTGAAGACCACCATCGGCAGGCTCCGCGCCAAGCTCGGCGACCCGCCGGTGATCGAAACCGTCCGGGAGAGCGGCTACCGCATCGGAGGACCATAATGCGCGTTCCCCGCCGGACCGCCCGGCTGCGCCTGACCGTCCTGTATGGCGTGGCGTTCCTGGTGTGCGGCGCTGCCGTGCTCGCCGTCGTCACCTACCTGGTCTTCGGGCGCGCGAACGTCAGCCAGCCGGGAAACACCGCCTCCGCGGAATTCAGCGGCAGAGTCCCCGCCGCCGCCGTCCACCGGGCAGGTGCCAACGACATCATTCCCATTCCCGTCCCCGCCTACGATGTCCAGCAGTCAGGCCGGTACGACATCGTCAATATCCGCACGCCCGAATCCCAGCCTGTCTTCACCGCCGCTCAGAAGGCGAAGCTGCTTTCCGAGGCGCAGGTGCGCGTCTCCTACGACGAGCGGCAGATCCTGATCATCTGCGCCGCCGCGCTGGCCGTCATCGCGGTGGCCGCCGCCGTGATCGGCTGGCTCATCGCCGGCCGGGTGCTGCGCCCGCTGCGGACGATCACTACCGCCGCCCGGCGGATCTCCGCCAGCAGCCTGCACGAACGGCTGGCC
>NZ_JBARCR010000391.1:0-1907 GCF_049794275.1 Trebonia sp. | reverse complement strand
CTCGAGTGCCACCCGTTCGCAGAAGCTCGACAGGGCGTAGCCGCCGCCCAGCTGCTCGGCCTTCCACGGGCGCAGCGGCTCGAGCGAATGCACCGTCGCCACGTGAGGGATGCCGTAGGTGAGCTTGGCCAGGTGGCCGCCGAACTGGGCGTACCAGGTGTGGCTGTGGACGATCCCGGCGCCCTCGACCCCGGCGGCCATGACCAGGTCGATGGACATCGCCTGCAGCGCGGCGAGATGCGGCTCGCCGCCGGCCAGCGCCTCCCACGGGCGATGGGCGTGGACCGCCGGGTCGGCGCGGTCCGCCCCCCAGCAGTGCACGGTGAGCTCCACACGGGAGGCGAGCTCACGCGCGAGGTACTCGACGTGGACGCCCGCGCCGCCGTAGACCTCGGGCGGGTACTCGCGGGTGAGCAGCGCGACCTTCATTCCGTCACCACTTGGCCCTTGCCGACGACGGTGATACCGCCAGGGGACACCACGAAGCCGCGGGCGCGGTCGTGCTCCTTGTCCACGCCGATCTTCACCCCCTCGGGGACGACGACGTGCTTGTCGACGATCGCCTTCCTGATCTCCGCGTGCCTGCCGACCACCGTGTTGTGCAGCAGCACGCTGCACTCGATCGTGGCCCAGCTGTTGACCCTGACCCCGGGGGACAGCACGGACTCCCGCACCAGGCCGCCGGAGACGATCACGCCGTTGCTGACCAGGCTGTCGATGGCCCGGCCCACCCGGTCGCCGGTGTCGTGCACGAACTTGGCGGGCGGCAGGTTCTCCACGTGGGTGAGGATGGGCCACCGGTAGTTGTACAGGTTGAACATGGGATCGACGGTGCGCAGGTCCATGTGCGCGTCGAAGTACGCGTCGATGGTGCCGACGTCGCGCCAGTAGCCGAAGTCGCGTTCCGTCGAGCCGGGGACCTTGTTGGTCATGAAGTCGTAGGCCTGGGCGACGCCGTCTTCGACCAGCATGGGGATGATGTTCCCGCCGACGTCGTGCCTGCTGTCGGGATCGTCGGCGTCCCGGCGCAGCGCGTCCACGAGCACCTTCGTGGTGAACACGTAGATGCCCATCGACGCGAACGACTCCTCGGGGCTGTCCGGCAGCGGCGGCGGGTCGGCCGGCTTCTCAAGGAACGTGGTGACGGTCCGCCCGTCGCCGCCGACCCCGACGATGCCGAACGCCTTGGCATCCTGCCGGTTGACCGGCAGCGCCGCCACCGTCACGCCCGCGCCGGTCTCGAGGTGCTGGGCGATCATCTGCCTGGGGTCCATCCGGTACACGTGGTCGGCGCCGATGACGACCACCAGCTCGGGGTTCTCGTCGTTGATCAGGTTCATCGACTGGAAGATCGCGTCCGCGGAGCCGGTGTACCAGTGCGGCCCGAGCCGCTGCTGCGCCGGCACCGGCGTCACGTAGTTGCCGAGCAGGTCGCTCATCCGCCAGGTCACGGAGATGTGCCGGTCGAGGCTATGGCTCTTGTACTGGGTGAGTACGCAGATCTTCCTGATGTTGCTGTTCACCAGGTTGGACAGCGCGAAGTCGACCAGCCGGTACACGCCGCCGAACGGCACGGCGGGCTTGGCCCGGTCGTCCGTCAGCGGCGCCAGGCGGGTGCCGGCGCCGCCGGCCAGTACGATTCCCAATACCGACGGGTCCGGCATGTTTCCCCTCCCGGTGATCATCTGCTGCCCATGCTGCACCCTCACCGCGCTCAACCGCCAGCCGGCGTTCTATCCCCCTGGCGATCGTGCAAACCTAAGGTCTATGAGCGAGGGCGCGGCACGGCCCAGAGCCGTGATCATCGGGGCGGGAATCGGCGGCCTCGCCGCCGCCGCGGGCCTGCACGCGGCCGGCTGGGACGTCACCGGGTACGAGCGGGCGGCGTCGCTCGAGCCGGTCGGGGC
>NZ_JBARCR010000390.1:0-7872 GCF_049794275.1 Trebonia sp. | reverse complement strand
CCGTTACTTTGGGTGCGCCGCAGCCCTGCTGGCGTATCCCGTGCCTATCACGCCGCTATCTCGGAGCGGTTAACCCCGGTGGCTGCCTGCGGCGTTAGGGGCCTGAAACAAGTTCCACAGGAACCTTGCGAGGCTGCCGTCCCCGGGACGGCGGAGTATAGGGAAATATTTCCTTCCGCTAAACGCGCGCCTCCCCGCCGGCGGCCCGCCCTAGCGTATCGGCCCGGGAGCTTCGAAGCGGACTATGGAGGTGCATTGCATGGTCACCGGGCGCAGGTCCGCACGGCGTCGCCGCGCAGATCGGAACCGTGGCGCGCGTATTGCCGCCATCCTCGCCATACCTGTGGCGCTGGGGCTGCTCATCGGGATCGTCATCGTGGTCTTTGGCGGGCATGGGATCAGCGACATCAGTCAGACGGCGCTGGGCGCCTCGGCGAGTCCCTCGGCCTCGGGCAGCACGGCGCCGGCGACGACCGCGGCGGCGAACGTCAGCTGTGACATCATCGTCCCGGCGAACCCGCTCAGCGCTGCGGGCCTGGCCACGCCGTACCAGCTGACCGGCACCGGCGGGATGACCGCGGCGCAGTCCGGCTGCACGATGACCAACGCGGCCAACCTGGGCGCCTTCGTGCAGGCGACGATCCTGAATACGCGAACCGGGGCGCTGTCGGTCTATGACCCGCTGGTCATCACGCAGGGCACCACGCCGGCCGTCGCGCCCGTGGTACCGACGCTGCCGGCGAACGCGATCGTCACGATCGACTTCGGGTTCAACGGCACGAACCTGACCCAGGTCGGCGCCACGCCGACCGCCCTCGCGCAGGGCAGCTGCGTCAACGGCACGGCGGGATCGATCTTCGGTCAGGTGTCATTCTGCAACGGCATCAACTTCTTCAACACCGCGCACCGGCTCGAGGCCCAGGGCAGGCTGGTCGTGCCGTCAGAAGGCACCTCCGGGAAGATCGTCGCGTCCGGTGGCGCGCTAGGCACCGGTCAGGCTTGTCCGGTCACGCACAACTTCGACATGATCGACCAGGACCAGTCCGACAACGTGACCACCCTGTACCTGCTGAACCCGGCGACCGGACAGACCGCGCAGGACACCACGGCGAACGCGGCCAACATTCCGGGCTCCACGACACTGGCCAACGGCAGTGACAACATTCTGGTCGACGCGTTCATGGACCCGACGCTCGGCTGCACCCCGTTCCAGGCGCCGGACCTGGCCAACAACAACGCGCCGACGTCCTCCCAGGCGCTGGACGAACTGCTCGCCGAGAAGCCAGGGAACCAGCCTCGCATCAACGCGCTGGTCCCGGAGAACGACCCGATGGTGCTGGTCAACAACGCGTTCAATGCGCAGAAGGACAACCTGTACCGTGCGGAGCTCGGCCAGCCGGCGGTCAGCGCCCAGACCAACGTGTCAAGCGCCCCGGCTGTGTACTGCCAGAACATGGTCAACATCCAGACCCCGTTCCTGGCGGCCAACCAGACGGTGCTGGCAACCGGCCAGTCCCCGGTGACCGCGATTGGCAACAACCTGCTCACCTTCCTGGCGAACAGGCTCAACATGTCCTTCACCAACCTCGGCTGCCAGAACTTCGGCCTCACCAACCCCGTCACCGTCACGCTGGACGGGAACGGCGCGGCCATCGCGGCCACCTTCACCACCACGGTGCAGAAGGCGACAAACACCGCCGCCGCGACGATGCCGACGCAAGGACAGCGCAAGGGCCGTAACCACCACCAGTTGATGAACCCGGCTGGTATGTAGTCCCACTCCCGCCTGATGGCGGGGGTGGCCCCGGACCCGTCCGGCGCCACCCCCGCCATCTCAGTCGTCCGCGGGCTCCTGCATCCCCTCGGCTTCATACACCGCTTGCGAGAAGCCCTCGATGGCACCGCGGCAGCGCGCCAGCAGATCGGCTGCCTGACGCCCTCGCTCATCAGGGAAGAAGTCCCGTGTCCGGATCTTCCTTAGCCAGCGCGCCAGTTTCTCCAGGTCCTGCTCGCTCTCTTCCATTTCGGCGAACGTGTACTTTCCTGCCTTGGCCTCCTTTCGGATCTCATCGAGAAGAGCGGTGCAGCGCTCGGCGAACTCGTCATACTCCTGGCTTCTGTCCGCCCGGAAACGCTCTGTTATCGCCTCATCCGTGGCGGGCGATGAGACGTGGACGATTAGCGCGAATCCGGTCCCGTGTTGCTTGCGGACGCTTTCCTGCAATTCCTCGAAGAGCTTCCTGTGCGGCGCTGTGTCCGGCAGTACCCAGGTGCCATTCACGACCGAGGTCGCGCCGATTGCCCGCAGCCGGCGCCACAGCGCTACCCGTGCGCTTGATGGTGTGCTGGGAAGCTGCGCCAGAAGCAGCAGCCAGCCTGGCGGAGAGCTGTCCGCGTCCACTAAGATGCAACACCTGTTTCACATTGTGGAGGCTCCGGATATCGGAACACATATTACAACTGGCAGGCCAGCGGCTAATTCTTGACAGCGAAGACTGGCTGATTTAGGTTCCGCACGTACGCCAATCACGCCACCGCCGCACGCTGACGATGACAACCCCCATTCCGACGCACGAGTTCGCCCTGTACTCGCTGGGCGGGCCGGCCCTGCCCGCGGGAACCTGTACCCCGCCGTTCAGCGCTGCCCGCTATAGCAGGTACAAATACGGTTCGGTCACGGCCGCGGGGTGTTTCGCCCGCGCGCTGGGGACGGCTTTCGCCGAGCGCTGCCCTGAGCTCGTCCGGGCCCCGCGGCTGCTGATGACCTCTTCGCCCTACACGTGCGTCCCGACGGCGGCCATGGCGCTCGCCCGGGTGCTGGCCCCGGCGCTGAACGCCGTGCGGGCCCGGCATGGCCTTCCCCCGGCCCCGCTGCTGCGTGTCGACCGGATGAGCGCGTCCGCCGGGGACTACGGCGTGCTGTCGGCGCACGCGCGGGACCGGCTCATGGCGGCCAACACGCTGTCGTTCGGGCGGTTCCGGCCGGACCTGGTTCGTGACGCGCACTTGATGGTCGTCGACGATGTGCGGGTGACCGGCGCGCATCAGCGCTGCCTGATGCGCGCGAGCGAGGGGCTGCCGCTCAGCGCGCGGACCTTCCTCTACATCGTCTCTTTCCGCGGGCTGGCGGGCGGATCCTTCGACCCCGCCCAGGAGGACGCGCTCAACCACGCCGCCATCAGGACACTCGACGACCTCGCCGGGCTCGTGGAGGACGATGATTTCACCTGGAACGTCCGTGTGTGCAAGTTCGTCCTCAGTCCGGCCAACCGCGACGGCCTGCCGCGATTCCTCGGCCGGATGCCTGACTGGTTCGTCCGCGACCTGTACCGCAACAGCTGCCAGGACGGCTACGCCACGATGGGCCACTACGCCTCGAGCCACGAGGTCGTTCGCGCGGAACTGGACAGGCGGCCGGGATGTTCGCTGACCTGACCGACGCGCGTCGCGCGCGCCCGGTCGCCGCGGCGCTCGTCGCGTCCGGGGCTTTTACCGTCGACATGCGGCTGCCAAGGGACCAGTGGTTCCGCTGGAAGTCCGGGATCCTCGCCCCCTGCGGCTGCAACTGCCGCCGCCTCAACACGCTGCCGGCCATCCGCCGCCTCATCGATGATGCGCTCACCGAAGCTACCCGCGCGTCGTTCCCCGACGCCGACTACATCGTCGCTGTCGCTCATGCCGGGATCCCGTGGGCGAAGACGCTTGCCGACCGGCTCGACCTGCCGCTGGCCTACGTGCGCGCAGAGGCGCGCGCGGACGGCGGCCCGCTGGTCGAGTGCTCACCAGGCCAGGGAGCCCGCGCCGTGCTCGTCGAGGACGTGGTCGCGAGCGGCGGCAGCGCGGCGCGGGCGATCGAGGCGCTGCACACAGAGACCGGCCTGCGGGTGGCGGGCGTCCAGTCGATCGCGAACTGGGACTTCCCGCAGATGCGGGCGCTGCTGGCACCGTGGACCGTGCGCGCGCTCACCAGCTACCCGCAGGTGCTGGCTAGCGCGCGGGAAGCGGGCCTGGTCAGCGCGGTCGATGTGGCGGAGCTCCTGCGTTTCTACGCCGATCCCCGCGGCCATGCCTGGAGTTCCGGCCGCGACCTCGCGACCCCGTGACGGGGGAGCGGCGTCCCGGACCGGGCAGTCGTCGCGTGCGCAAGGTCCTGATCGCCAACAGGGGGGAGATCGCGGTCAGGGTTGCCCGGGCGTGCCGTGACGCGGGCCTGGCCAGCGTGGCGGTGTACGCCAGCCAGGACCGCGATGCCATGCACGTCTGGGCGGCTGACGAGGCCGTCCCCCTGCGCGGCGCGTCGCCCGCGCGCACCTACCTCGATATGGCCAGGGTGCTGCGGGCGGCGGCGGAGTCGGGCGCCGACGCGGTCCACCCGGGCTACGGGTTCCTGGCGGACAGCGCCGAGTTCGCCCAGGCGGTGCTGGACGCGGGGCTGACCTGGATCGGGCCGTCGCCCGCGGCGATCCGGCTACTCGGTGACAAGCTCGCCGCGCGGCAGGTGGCCCGGCGAGCCGGGGTGCCGCTCCTGCCGGGGATGACGGCGTCGTCGCGGGATGCCGCTCAGGTAGTGGCGTTCGCGCGCGAGCACGGGCTGCCTGTCGTGCTCAAGACGGCGTCCGGAGGCGGCGGGAGGGGCATCGCCGTGGCCCGGTCAGCCGAGGAGATTCCCCGGGCGTACGCGAGGATCGTGCAGGCCGCGGGCGGCGGAGCGGAGTGCTACGCCGAGCGCTATCTGGACCGCGCGCGGCACCTGGAAACCCAGTGCCTGGCAGACCGGCACGGCGCGGTTGTGGTGATTTCTACCAGGGACTGCTCGCTGCAGCGGCGTCATCAGAAGATCGTGGAGGAGGCCCCGGCGCCGTTCCTCGACGCCGATACGGACACCAGGCTCCGGGCGGCGTCGGTCGCGATCTTGCAGGCGGCGGGTTACGCGGGTCCGGCGACCTGCGAGTTCCTGCTCGGCCGCGACGGCACGCTCGCCTTCCTCGAGGTAAATCCCCGGCTGGCGGTCGCGCATCCGGTCAGCGAGGAGGTCGCCGGGCTTGATCTGGTCCGGGAGACCTTCCGGATCGCCGCGGGCGAGCCCCTGGGCTACGGTGACCCGCGGGTGCGCGGGCATGCCATGCAGTTCCGGATTTACGCCGAGGATCCCGGCCGCGGCTTCGCGCCCGCCCGCGGCACCGTGCGTGTCTGGCGTCCCCCCTCGGGTCCCGGCGTGCGACTGGACCCCGGTGCCAGGCAGGGCTCCCGGGTCGCCGCGGCATTCGGGACACTGCTGGCCAAGCTGATAGTGACCGGCGCCTCCCGTACCGAGGCGCTGCAACGGGCGCGCCGGGCCCTGGGCGAGTTCGAGGTGGCGGGGGTGACGACCAGCCTGCCGTTCCATCGCTGGGCGGTCACCCACGAGGCGTTCGCGCCGCCGGACCCGCGCCGGCCATTCTCGGTTCATGCCGACTGGGTCGAGTCGGCGTACCCGCCCGCCCGTCAGGATAAGTGAAGAATTTCCCGAACGTACGGTGATTCCTGTCTCAGCTAACGCCTTTCCCGGCGCGCAGGGCTGCCCGGTGGGAACTGTTCCGGTTATGCCATCCCTGTCGTGTCCATGCCGCCTGTCACCGAGATCGCGCTCAGAGCATTGATCACCAATAGTGACAGAACGAACACAGTTTGATGACCTGTGATGATCATCCTTAATAGGGCCGGGATCAAGTTGTTACTCTTCTATCATCTTATGTCGCCCACAGTAATCGATCAGTCACATTCGAGTGATATCGCCCGTACTCTGCCGCCAGTAACAGTACGATCTCGTCCCTATAACAGATGGTCTGACCTGCGACGTTAGATATACGAAATGATTCGGTAAGAAAATTTCCAGAATCACGGCACGGGACGGGCCCGATCCGACCGTGTCAGAAATCTTTCGGATTCCTTGCCGCGGTCATTCTGACTGGCGCTACTGTGTCGCCCGTTGGGAGTGCGGAAAGGGAGGTGGGCTGAATGTTCTCCGGGCATAGTCCCGCACCGCGTCGCCGCAGGAGCCAGAGACGCTCCGCGCGCGTCGCGGTAACGATCGCCATACCAGTGGCGCTGGCGCTGCTTATCGGGATCGTGATCGTAGTCCGTGGCCAGCACTCGGCCAACATCAGTGAGACGGCGCTGGGCGCCTCGGCAAGTCCGTCGGCCTCGAGCAGCACGACGCCGGCGACGACCATGGCGGCGAACGTCAACTGTGACATCATCGTCCCGGCGAACCCGCTCAGCGCCAAGGGCCTGGCCACGCCGTACCAGCTGACCGGCACCGGCGGGATGACCGCGGCGCAGTCCGGCTGCACGATGACCAACGCGGCCAGCCTGGGCGCCTTCGTCCAGGCGACGATCCTGAACACCCAGACCGGGCGGCTGTATGTCTATGACCCGCTGGTCATCACGCAGGGCACCACGCCGGCCGTCGCGCCGACCGTGCCGGTGCTGCCGAGGCACTACGTGGCCACGATCGACTTCGGGTTCAACGGCACCGGCCTGTACCAGGTGGGCGCCACGCGCCACGCCCTCGCGCAGGGTAACTGCGTCAACGGCATGCGCGGGTCGATCTTCGGGCAGCAGTCGTTCTGCAACGGCACCAACTTCTTCAACGCCGCGCACCGGATGGAGGCCGAGGGCAGGCTGTTCGTGCCGTCGGAAGGGCGCTCGAGCAAGATCATCCCCACCGGCGGCCGGCTGGGTACCGGTCAGGCTTGCCCGGTCACGCACAACTTCGACATGGTCGACCAGGACCCGTCCGACAACGTGACCACCCTGTACCTGCTGAACCCGGCGACCGGGCAGACCGCGCAGAACACCACGGCGAACGCGGCCAACATCCCCGGCTCCACGACGCTGGCCAACGGCAGTGACAACACGCTGCTGGACCTGTTCATGGACCCGACGCTCGGCTGCACCCCGTTCCAGGTAGCAGACCTGGCCAACAACAACCAGCCGACGTCCTCCCAGGCGCTGGATGAGCTGCTCGCCGAGAAGAACGAGCCGAACATCAGGGCGTTGGTCCCGGAGAACGACGAGATGACGCTGGACGGGCAGGGGCAGTTCGATGTCGCCAAGACCAACCTGTACCGGATGGAGCTCGGTCAGCCGCTGGTCAGCGCCCAGACCAACGTGTCCAGTAGCCCGGCGGTGTTCTGCCAGAACATGGTCAATATCCAGACACCGTTCCTGGCGGCCAACCAGACGCTGCTGGCGACCGGCCAGTCACCGGTGACCGCGGTCGGCAACAACCTGTTCACGTTCCTGGCAAACAGGCTCAGCATGTCCTTCACCAACCTCGGCTGCCAGAACTTCGGCCTCACCGACCCGGTCACTGTCACCCTGGACGGGAACGGCGCGGCCGTGGCGGCCACCTTCACCACCACCGTGCAGAAGGCGAGCAGCACGTCAGGGCCGACGGTGCCGTCTCGGGGACAGCGTCATGGCCGTCATCACCACCAGTACATGAACCCCTCCGGGATGTAGCCAGTCCGCTGGCTGGCCTAGCCCATTGCACGACCCGGGCCTCGTCATTAAGTTGGCGGGGCCCGGGTTATTCAGGTGATCAAAGCAAGCTGGGCCCAGGACAGGAACCCACGATCCGTTCGGGAGATGTTCTTTAATCATGCTGGCGCTGCTAGTCGTGGCTCTGGCGCTCGGGCTGAACAACTTCGGGGCGGCAATCGCCATCGGGGTCAGCGGCGTGGACCGGCTGACGGATTGAAAGCGGCCGCTTCAGCAGACCTGGCACGTGATCACCTCAGCTTTTTCAGCCGGACACGCACCACAGGTCCGAGCCGTACCTAGCTGGGGCTCGGCGGTTCAACTCTCTCACTTGCTAGGAATTGCCGT
>NZ_JBARCR010000389.1:0-11207 GCF_049794275.1 Trebonia sp. | reverse complement strand
GGTTGTCATGCCATGCTCAACAGAGATCAGGGCGACGGAATGCCGCTCGCTGGCGCCGCCTGCTGGCTGGCTGTCACTGTCGTGATCGCGCCGGATGCGGTGGTGTCCGTGGTCAGGACCGGTCCCTGCTGGGTCAGGACGCCATTTTTGATGACGCCCATGTACGCGCCGGTGATGCCGTCGTGGTCGGTCGAGGAGTACGCGTAAGGGGCGACCGCGGGCCCCTGCGGCAGCCCCGCGTTGATCGCGTTCACCAGGTCGGCCCTGGTCGGGTTCTTGCCCGCCTTGAGCATCGCCTGCACGAAGGTGTACGCGACCGCCTCGCCGTAGTACACGTTGCCGTCGAACGGCGCCTTCGCGTCGTACGTGTCGTGCACCTTCTTGAACAGCGCGGTCCAGCTGTTGCTGGTGTCACCGAGCGTCGGCAGGTAGCCGTCAGTGATGATCCCCGCGGTGAGCTGGTTGCCGTTGACGGTCGCGCCGCCCTGCTTGGCGAACGACTCGAGCAGCCCGGACAGGGTGATCGCGTCGGACCCGACGTTGCTGACCACGAGCGTCGGGCTGTAGCCGAGCTTCAGGCTGTTCAGCTTCAGCAGCGCGGTGAACGCGGGAATCGAGAACGAGACGACCACCTGGGCGCCGGCCGCGTGCAGCGCGGCGACAGCCGGTGCGATGTTGACGTTGGTGGGAACGTAGGTCTGCCTGGCGACCACCATCGACTTCGGGATCTCGTAGTCGAGCCCCTTCACGCCGTCCGTGCCGAACTCGTCGTCCTGGTAGAAGTAGCCGATCTTCTTGCCGGCGAAGTGCTTGGCGACGTACTGGCCGAGGATCTTCCCCTCGCGAATGTAGTCGAGCTGCCACCCGAACGTCTCCGGGGCCGTCGCCGGCTGGTTCCAGCAGTCGCAGCCGGACGCGACGAACACGTCGGGGACCTTCTGCGCGTTGAGGAAGCTCTCCACGGCCAGGTGGGTGGGGGTCCCGAGTCCGTCGAAGATCGCGTACACGTTGTCCTGCAGGACGAGCTGACGCACCACCGAGGCGGTCGTGGTCGGGTTGTAGCCATCGTCGAGGTACTTGTAGACGATCTTGCGGCCGTTCACGCCGCCGTGCGCGTTGACGTAGGCGAAGTACGCCGCCGACGCGGGCGCGATCTCGCTGTAGCCTGGCGCGGCGGGCCCGGTGAGCGGCTGGTGACTGCCGATGGTGATGGTGGTCGCCGTAATGCCTGGCGCGGACGCGGTCAGGGCCGCGCTTGAGCTAGAGCCAGAGCCGGAACTCGAGCTCGAACTGGAACTGCACGCGGCAACCGCGAGCGCGGCCGTCGCCATGACGGCGATCGCTGGCACGCGAAGCCGTTGTGATCTCGATCTCGATCTCTTCACTGAGTGCCTTCTTTCTCATGGGGTCTGGCCGGCGTCTCGCCGGCCGAAGGCATGGCATCCGCTGTGGATGCCGCATGCGATGGACGGGCAGCGGAGATCCCGAAGAGGCGGAGCAGCCACAGCACTCCGCCCTGGATTCCCTGCGGGAAGATGAGCATGACGAGGATGAGCACCACGCCGTACGCCGCGACCGGGATGTTGGACGCGACGGTGGTGGACAGGCCGTGGCTCGTGGCCACGTCGGTGGCGTAAGTCGGCACGAGGACGATCACGAGGCTTCCCCAGATCGCGCCGAGCAGGGTGCCGAGGCCGCCGATCACCGCGCCGGTCAGCAGCGCGATGGACAGCGTGATCGTGAAGGCGCCCGGCGCGACCAGCGCGGTGATGACGGCGAGCAGCGCGCCGGCCAGCCCGGCGCAGGCGGCGCTGACGACGAAGGCGAGGATGCGTGCCTGTGCCACGTTTATCCCCGCGAGCGCGGCGGCGACCTCATCGTCGCGCACGGCGCGCCAGTTACGGCCGATCCTGCTGCGGCCCAGGTTCGCGAGCAGCACCAGGACGACCAGCGCCACTGCCGAGCTGATCCACGCCTGCCACCTCGTCAGCGGGAAGTTCGCGCCGAGAAAGGCCGGCTGGGTGTAGACGACGTTGAGGCCCTGGTCGCCGCCGAGAGTCGACGGGTAGACGTACGCGAGGAACGGGAGCGCGACGCCGAGCATGAGAGTCACGCCCGCGAGGTACGGGCCGCGCAGCCTGGCCGCGGCGACTCCCACGATCGCTCCGGTGGCGGCGGAGGCCACGCCGGCGACCACGAGCACAGCGACGAATGGCCAGCCGAGATGGGCCAGCATGAGCGCGGTGGTGTACGCGCCGATGGCCATGAACGCCCCGTTGCCCAGCGAGATCTGGCCGCTCAGCCCCGTCAGGATCGTGAGCCCGGCGATCGCCGTCACATAGACGGCGATCTCGGCGATCTGGTAATCCCGGAACGCGTTCAGCTTGATGGACAGGATCACGATGATCACGGCCCCGAGAAGGGCCGCGCCGAGGATGCGCAGTAGCGGTGACCGCATGCTCACACCCGCCGCACCTGAGCGCCGGAGAAGATGCCGGCCGGCCGGATCATCAGGACCACGACCAGGATGCCGAGGGCGACCAGGGCGGTCACCTGGGAACCCAGGTAGCCGCCCGTGTAGCTGAGGGCGACACCGAGCAGCAGCCCGCCGATGACCGCGCCAAGGGGGCTGTCGAGCCCGCCGATCACCGCCGCCGTGAAGCCGAACACGAAGATCGTGTCCATGCTGTTGGGGTAAAGGAATGTCGACGGCGAGACCAGCACGCCCGCGAGGGCCCCGAGCAGGCCCGCTAGCGCCCAGCTCACCGTGATCACCCGCGCCACCCGGATGCCGGACAGCCGCGCGACGGTGGCGTTGAACGCCGCGGCACGCATCCGCAGCCCCGCGCTCGTATACCTGAACCCGACCGCCAGCAGCAGGGTAGTGAGCAGCACCGCCGCCGCGACGAACACGTCGAAGCGCGACACGCCAAGTGCTGTCGAGCCCACTCGCAGCCCGGTAACGGAGAAGGCCGCGGGGAAGGACCGGAACTGCCCGCCGTAGAAGATGCCGGCCAGGCCCTCGAGCAGGACCAGCAGCCCGATGGTGATGATCACCGCGTTGAGCTCCGGCCTGCCCTGGGCTGGCCGGATGACGACCAGCTGGGCCACGGCACCGAGCACGACCCCGGCCGCGAGCGCGACCACGAATCCGGCCCAGTAGGAGCCCGTGTGGTAGATCACCTCGATCGCGATGTAGGTGGTGAACATCGCCATCCCGCCCTGCGCGAAGTTCAGCAGCCGGGTGCCCCGCCAGATCAGCACCAGGGACAGCGCGATCGCGGCGTAGATCATCCCGAAGCTGATCCCGCTGAGCGTGAACTGAAGGAACTCGACCACTTGTCCTCCCTTCTGGTCGGCTAGAACCCGAGATAGTGATGGCGGAGCGCCACGTCGGCGGCCAGCGTGTTGGCGTCGGCCGCCGCTACGACACGGCCAAGGTTGAGTACGACTCCGTGGTCGGCGATCGCGAGCGCGGCACGCGCGTTCTGCTCCACGAGGACCACGGTGATGCCGCTTTCCCTGCTGAGCCGCACCACCATGTCCATGACCTGCGTCATGATCTTCGGCGCGAGGCCGAGCGACGGCTCGTCAAGCAGCAGCACGCGCGGGCGCGCGATCAGGGCGCGAGCGATCACCAGCATCTGCCGCTCGCCGCCGGACAAGGTGGCGGCCAGCTTGCGGCGCCGGTCGGCTAGCACGCCGAACCGCTCGTATGCCTCGGCGAGCGCGGCGGTACGGTCCGACCGCCGCCGGGCCATGCCAGGCCAGGACATCGTGCCGAGCCGCAGGTTCTCTTCCACGGTGAGTTCCGCGATGACGCCCTGTCCCTCGGGGACGTGGGCGATTCCGGCTCTGGCCATGTCCTCAGGGCTGCGCCCGGCCTGGTCCGCGCCGTCGAGCAGGATCCGCCCGCTGCGCGGGCGCACCATCCCGCTGATCGCCCTGAGCAGCGTGGTCTTGCCCGCGCCGTTGGCGCCGAGCACGGCCGTGATGCTCGCTCCGCTCGCCGTGATCGTGACGCTGTTCAGCGCCCGGACCCCGCCGTAACCCGCCGTCAGGTCCTCGACCGCGAGGGACGCGGCGCCGCGCGCCCGGGCTTCCACACCCTCGTGGCCCTCCTGGGCCCCGGCCGGGCTACTCACCGCCGGGTCCGCTCGTGCCGAGGTACGCGGTCGCCACCGCGGGATCGGCCTGGATCTCCTTCGGTGTCCCGCGGGAGATCACCTTGCCGAAGTCAAGGACGACGAGTGAGTCGCAGACCGACATCATCAAGTCCATGTGGTGCTCCACGATGACGAGGGACGTCTCGGCGGCGAGCTCGCGCAGGAGGATGCCCAGCTCGGCGAGCTCATCCTCGGCCAGCCCGCTGGCGGGCTCATCGAGCAGCAGGAGTTTCGGCCGGGCGGCGAGCGCCCGCGCCAGCGCGACCCGCTTGCGCATGCCGTACGGCAGCTCGCCGGGCCTGGCGTCCGCCGCCTCTCCCGCCCTCACCCGGGCGAGCGCCTGGCCTGCCTCGTCCCGCAGCCTGCGCTCGTCCCTGTCGGACCTGGGCAGCCCGAGCACCGCCGACAGGAATCCCGCCTTGGCCCTGCAGCTCGCGCCGGTCATGACGTTCTCCGCGGCGGTCAGCCGCTCGAACAGGCCCACCCCTTGCAGCGTCCTGGCGACGCCGAGCCCGGCCAGCTGGTGCGGGCGCAGGCGGGGGTGGGGCCGGCCGTCGATGAACACCTGGCCCGCGTTGGGCCGGATGAAGCCGCACAAGACGTTCAGCAGCGTCGTCTTGCCGGCCCCGTTGGGGCCGATGACACCGACGATCTCGCCGGGCGCGACCGCGAGCGACACGGCGTCAAGCGCCGTCAGGCCGCCGAAGCGGACAGTCACGCCACTGACTTCAAGAACTGAGCCGCTGACTTCAAGAACTGAACTGTGCTTCATGTACACAATTCCAGCTTCGCTAGGCAGGACTTCCTAACTGTGAATCCCCATTCAAGGCATCAGCCGGTGGTTCGGCAAGCCCATCGGGGGCAGTTGTTGCGCATTCGTGGCTTAACCGCAACGCACAGCCACGACTCCACCCACCCGACCCCGACCTATTTGATGATCGTGGGTCATAACTGGCGATATCCGCCGAAAATGACCCGCGATCATGAAGCTGGCTGGATCGTGTACTTGCGGAGCTCGCGGCGGGCGAGCGATCGCTTGTGCACCTCGTCGGGCCCGTCGGCGAGGCGCAGCGTGCGCATGTGCGCCCACATCTGGGCCAGCGGGAAGTCCTGTGACACGCCGCCCCCGCCGTGCGCCTGGATCGCCTTGTCCAGGATCCACTCCACTGTCGCGGGGGTGGCGATCTTGATCGCCTGGATCTCGGTGTGCGCGCCGCGGTTCCCGACGGTGTCCATCAGCCATGCGGTCTTCAGCACGAGCAGCCGCAGCTGCTCGATCCGCACCCGGGCCTCGGCGATCCAGTCCTGGACCACGCCCTGCTCCGCGATCGGCTTGCCGAAGGCGGTCCGGCTCAGCGTCCGGCGGCACATCAGCTCCACGGCGCGTTCCGCCATCCCGATCGACCGCATGCAATGGTGGATCCTGCCGGGCCCCAGCCGCGCCTGCGCGATGGCGAACCCCGCGCCCTCCTCGGCGATCATGTTCTCCGCCGGCACCCGGACGTTGTCGAAGATGACCTCGGCGTGCCCGCCGTGCGAGCCGTCGCTGTAGCCGAACACCATCATGCCGCGCTTGATGGTGATGCCCGGGGTGTCCCGCGGCACCAGGATCTGGCTGTGCTGCCGGTACGGCTCGGCGTCCGGGCTGGTCTTGCCCATCACGATGAAGATGCGGCAGTTCGGGTTCAGCGCGCCGGAGATGTACCACTTGCGGCCGTTGATGACGTAGCTGTCGCCGTCCCTGGTGATGCTCGTGGCGATGTTGCGCGCGTCGGAGGACGCGACGTCCGGCTCGGTCATCGCGAACGCCGAGCGGATCTCCCCGTCGAGCAGCGGCCGCAGCCACTGCTCGCGCTGCCGCTCGGTGCCGAACATCGCCAGCACTTCCATGTTGCCCGTGTCCGGCGCCGCGCAGTTCATCGCGGACGGCGCGAGGGTCGGGCTGCGCCCGCTGATCTCCGCCAGCGGCGCGTACTGCAGGTTCGTCAGGCCGGCGCCGTGCTCGCCGGGCAGGAACAGGTTCCACAGCCCGCGCTTCCGCGCCTGCGTCTTGAGCTCCTCGATAACGGGAGGTGCCGTCCACGGATCGGCGGCCGCCGCCATCTGCTCGGCGAATACCGGCTCGGCCGGGTACACGCAGGTGTCCATGAATTCCGTGAGCCGCCCGATCAAGTCCTCGGTCAGCGCGTCGAAGGCGAAGTCCATCACTGATCCTTCCGGCCGTGGCTGAGATCACCGTGATCCTGTCAGAGCGCGCAGACAAGCGTCCAGTTCATGATCACGTAAGAAAAATGTTCTATACGCAAACTTTTCTTACGTGATCATGGAATACCTGTCCGAAGGTCGTGCGGTGACGGGAACCAGCCGCCACGGCCGCCACAGCCGCCACGCTAGTCCCGCACCGAGTTATGAGTGACCGGCGTATGACTGGCCGCGATTGGCGTCCATGTAAATTTCCGAGACAACGGGCCATGTGCCGTCGCCTTGGCGCTGGAGGACGTGCAGGGAGCGGTTGTCGCGCTCGTCGATGACACCGCCGTCGAGCAGTTTCTGTCCTTCGATGAGGAGGTGGGTCGACACGATGACAACGTCATCGGTGAGGACGCGGATGCTGCTCTGGGGAGGCGCTTTGAGCGTGCCGGCGTTGAAGTTGGCGTCGGCGAACAGGCCGCGCAGGTAGGTGAGGATCTCCTGGCGGCCCTGCTTGACGCTGCCGAAGGCGTTGACCCAGTCGGCGTCGTCGCTGTAGACGTCGGTGAGCTTGTCGGCGTCGCGTTCGCGGAACCCGGCGAGCAGCGATGTAAGGGTCCGGGTGATCGCTTCCTGGTCGCGGGTGGCCAGCGCCGAAAGGCCAGCGGGCGAGTGTTCAGCGGTCATGTTCTTTCTCCTTGCCGGTCACTGCGGCCGGGGTGCGCGGAAGGGTGTTTCTGAGCCAGCGGTAGACGGCCTCGGACCAGATCTCCTGGCCGAGGCCGCTGCAGTGGCCGTCCGCTCCCTGGTGCTCGGTGAGCGGGACGAGCTGTGCCGGGGCCGTCAGCGCGTCCATAAGGGTCTGGCCGCCGCCGCCGGCGAAGTCGTGCTCGGCCTCGATGATGAGGGTGGGGCAGGTAATCTGCGGCGCGTGCGAGAGCATGGTGAACGCGCGCAGCTCGGTGAAGTATTTCTCGATGCTGTCGAGGCCGTGGGCCGCCATCCGCGCGCCGAAGAACTCGGCGCGATCGGCGCCGACCCGCATCTGGGCTCTCACGACGGGGGCGGCGATCTTTCCCGCTAGTCCGCCGGGGATGCGGGCGCCCATGTCCGGTTGCGCTGGGTCGCAGACCAAGGCGGCCAGGCGGTGTTCGAACGAGGCGGCCCGGGGGGCGAGGTAGCCCCCAAAGGACCGCCCGATGAGCACCAGCGCACCGGGCTGTACTTCGGGCCGGGTCAGCAGCCAGTCCAGGACGGGGGTGAGCACGTGCTCAAAGTCCGGCCGCAAGAACAGGCGCTGGGTGTAGAGGGCCTCTCCCTGGCCAGGCCCTTCGAAGACCAGCGCGTTGTACCCGCGCTCCAGGGCGGCGGGGACGTTGGCCCAGCCGGCTTCAGCGGTCGAATCGTACCCGCACGGAAAGATGACAGTCGCTCTGGCCTCACCCGAATCATCTGGGGCGAAGAGGTATCCGCTGACCGTTGTGGAGTCGTAGGGGATGCGGACGGCCTCGGCAGGGTGGTCCATCAGCGCGGCAGCCGATCTGAACGTGTCGACGTGGGCACGGTAGGCGTCTTGGAGGCGGCGGCCGTCGAGGTCCGAGCGCAGGAAATAGAAGGCCTGGCGGTAGTACTCGCTGGCCCGCAGGTAGCCATGACGAGCGCTCGCCCGTTCACCTGACGCGCGGGTCTTCTCGGCGGTTTGCCGCGCCTGGTCGGCGGTCTTTGACCAGGCGTCGTACCAGGCGGTGCCGCTCGGCTTGCCGATCCGCCGGGCGGTGGCCATCGCCTCGCCCAGGTCGGCACTGCCGGCCATTGCGGCCGCCAGTGTCCGGGTCAGCTGGCCGTCGTAGGACGCGTCGCGGAACAGCACCCTTGCCGGGTCAGTCATGGTGTTTTCCTTCCGGTCCGGACGGCGCGTCGTGGTTCGGCGCGGTGGCGCACAGCCCCTCCAGGCAGGCGACAAGCTCCAGCACGCCGTCGAAACGGCGACCCTCGCCGACCGAACCGGCCAGCCTGGCCGTGCCCGTCAGCCGCCCGTCGCCCGACTGGACGACGTCGATGATGATCTGCATGCTCCGAGCATGCTCGAAGGCGGGACGACGGTCCCTAGGAGAAACGCCTAGTTGAACACCTGGCCGCGCAGTTCCCGCCTCGACGTGATCCCCAGCTTCGCGAAAATGTGGCCCAGATGGTAGTCGACAGCCTTCTGGCTGACATACAGCTCGGCAGCGATCTCGCGGTTGGTCAGCCCTTTCGCCACCAGAACGGCGACGTCACGCTCCCGGTCGGTCAGCTCCAGCGGAGACCGGGATCCTCGCTCGCCGACAGTGATCCCATGCGAGGCCAGGTCGGCCTCCACCCGGCTCAGGAACGGTTCCGCGCCCGCCCCGGCGAACAGGTCACGGGCGACGCGAAGCTGGTCGACAGCCTGGCGTCGCCTGCCCCCGCGGGCGGCCAGCAGCTGACCGAACCTGTGATGCAGCCCGGCCCGGTCCAGCAGCGGATCGTCCGCGGTGAGCAGGGCGATCGCCCGGTCGTAGCTGGAGCCCGCCTGATCGGGGCGTCCCCGGGCCGCCTCCAGATGAGCGCGGGCCCCCTCGATCCTGGCTTGCATGTTCAGACCGCGTTGCCGCGCCGCGGTGTCGAGCAGTTCAATCTGCTCGGCCGCTCTGGCCAGCTCGCCGCCATCGATCATTGCCTCGATCAAGCCGGGCCACCAGGCCAGCGACGTCGCCATCGGGATCAGGCGGGTGTTCGCGACCAGCGGGGCGAGGACCTCCACGACCTGCCCCGGATCGTTGCGGGCCCTGGCCACCGCGGCCTGGGCAACGCGAGTGGTGACGACCGCCTCGATCGTGCCCGCCTCTGCCGCCGCGGCGGCTGCCGCTGTGAGGTGCTCGTCGGACCGCTGCCACTCGCCCCGGCCGCCGAACAGGCGAGCCAGCGCGGCGTGCACCTGCGCGTCAATCCAGACCCGCCGTTCGCCCGACACCAGCGACAGGGCCGTCCGGGCATGGACAAGCGCTTCGTCCCACTCCCCCGAGTACAGCAGAAGCTGCGCGAGCTGCATGTGCGCTCTGGGCAGCTGGGCGGCGGCGGCACCGTGACGAGCCAACCGGATCGCCGCCCGCAGGTCGGCGATGGCCGCGGTGGTCCTTCCGGCATAGAAACCCAGCGTGCCGCGAACGATCAACAAGTCGGCGTCAGCCGCCCGCACACTCTCAGCAGGCTGGGGCAGACGGCTGGCGAGGCGGTCCAGGGCCGCCGCGGCACCGTGGTCCGCGGCCGTTCCGGCCGCGAGCGCTATCCAGCCATTTCGCTCCAGCTCGCCGGGCAGGTTGCCCAGGGCCAGCAACCTCGTCGCGGCGTCGACAGCTTCCCGGCCCCGGCCTTGGGTGTAATACAACGTGCCGAGGTGACCGAGCGCCGCGGCGGCAACCTCACCGTCCGGCTCCGGTCCGCCCGCCGATTCCGAGGCCGCGATGAACCAGGATTCTGCCGGGGTGCTCGCGGCTTCCTCCCACGCCAGCTGCCCCAGGACGAGGCTGCGCAGCGGCCCTTCGCCGCACCCCTCCACCCGTTCACGAAGCTCAGCAGCCCGCGCCGTCTGCCCGTCCTCGAGCAGCAACCGGGCTGCTCGCAACACCCGCCGTTCATTCAGCTGAGGATCAGAGCCAACAGATGACGCCCACAGCAGGTACGTGGCTGCCACGCTCCGGGCCCCTCGGCCGGCCCGTTCGGCCGCCGACTCATCGAGATCTTGCGCCAGGTCGTCGTCGATCCCGTCCGCGGCGGCCACCCGGTGCCGTAGGGCAGCGGCCGCGTCGAGGGATTCTGCCGCGGCCCGGTGCAGCTCCCGGCGCCGGGTGGGTGCGAGGTCGGCGTACAGCGCCGCCCGGTACAGCGGGTGAGTGAAGCCCGCGGGCGTACTCGCCTCGCCGGGCCGCCACGTCACGAACCCCGTCTCTAGCAGCGCCTCCAGCGCCCCGGCCGGATGGTCGACCCGGGCGATCCGCCCGGCCACCGGCAACGGCACCACCCCGCCCGCTACGGACAATGCCGCCGCCAGTTGCCGGGCATCTGGCGGCAGTCCGGCCAGCCGGGCCAGGATCGTCGATGCAAGCGACCGGGGTACCGGAAGATCCCCGCCGGGAGCGGCAAGCTGCGAGAAGGAAAGTTCAGTCAGCAAGGTCCGGACGTACAAGGCCAGGCCGCCGCTGTGCTCGTGCAGCCGCTCGACCGCCCGCGCGGGCAGGGCCAGGCCGGCGACGCGAGCCATCTCGCCTACGTCGTCCCTGCCCAGGGAACCCAGGACGACCCGCAAACGACCAGACGGATCCGAAAACAGGCGCTCCCACCCGTCGGGCGCGGCGCCCGGGCGGCTGGTCACCAACAGCAGCACCCGCTCCTCGCCCACCCGCCGGACGACGGCCAGCAGCGCCTGGCGGGACTCACGGTCGGCCCAGTGCAAGTCCTCTACCACCACCGCCACCGGACCGCCACCGCCCGCCTCGCTCAGCAACCCGACGAGGTCCAGCCCGGCAGCCTGCGGGCTTTCCCCGCCTTCGATACCGAACTGTTGCAGCACGGCAAACGGCTGGTCGGCCGCCGACTCGTCCGCGGCAGACCGCCGCACGACAAAGGCAGCCGGAAGCCCAGCGACCACATGGTTGACGAGCGCTGTCTTACCCGAGCCCGGATCCCCCTCGACCCACACCACCCGGCCCGCCCCGCCCGACACCGCGTCGACACAAGCCCCGATCGCGGCCAGCTCGGCGACCCGTCCGACGAACCACTCGTCGCTAGCCGGCAATTCCCAGCGGCGCACAGCCCGAACCTACCTTTCAACAA
>NZ_JBARCR010000388.1:0-2618 GCF_049794275.1 Trebonia sp. | reverse complement strand
GCTCAGGGGCGACGGTGGGCGCCGGCGACGGGGCGGCCGAAGGCACGGTCGTGCCGAAAGATCCGCGCCGCTGATCGTGGTACTTGCCGCTGGCGATCTCGTCCCTGGTGCTCTCGTCCAGGATCATGTACTGCTCGGCCGCCTTGTTCACCCCGACGGCGACCATCGTCAGGCCCTTCGCGTTCTTCTCCTGGCACTCGGGCGACATGCAGTAGTTGTACTTCTTGGCACGCTCGGGATGGAGCTCCCGACCGCAGGTAACGCACTTATCCATAGCTTTCGGAAAACAGCTAATATGGTGCGGTTATTCCAGGCTGGCAGTCATTCCAGACTGGCAGAGACGTGGCGGCCAGCGATGTAGCCCATCGTCATGCCGATGCCCAAGGTGGCGCCCGGCGCCGGGTACGCGTCGCCGGTCCAGAACGCGGCGGCGTTGCCCACCGCGTACAGGCCGCGGACCTGGTCGCCCGCCTCAGTGAGCACTGTGCCGGTGGCGTCGGTCACCGGGCCGCCCTTGGTGCCGATGGTCCCGGCCAGGACCCGGGCCGCGTAGAACGGCGGCTCGGTGAGCGGACCGAGGTTCGGCGCGGGCCACGCCTCCGGGTCGCCGCCATACCGGTCGTAGACGTTTCCGCCGCGCCCGAAGTCCGGGTCCGCCCCCTCCGCGCACGCCTTGTTCCACCCGGCCACCGTCCGCTCCAGGCCCTCAGGATCCACGCCGATCAGGGCGGCGAGCTCCCCGGGGGACTCGGCTCGCGGTAGCCACGCGGGGACCGCGCCTGAGCTGAAGCCGGGCAGCGAGTACCGGCGGGTGAACTCCTCGTCGAAGATGAGGAAGGCGGGGTCGTTCTGGCAGCCGCCGTCGTCGGCGCGGTGCATGGCCTTGCCCACCTCGTTGTACGGGCTCGCCTCGTTGGTAAACCGGCGGCCGGCGGCGTTGACCATGATCTGCCTGGGCACCGCCCGTTCCCTGATCAGCGAGCGGGGATACGGCGTGCCGTCGACCTCCTCGCCTGGCACGGCCATCATCGGCATCCACCAGCCCTCGCCGAGGTTGTCGGTCGCCGCGCCGAGGGCGCGGGCGATGCGCAGCGCGTCGCCGGTGTTGCCCGGCGAGGCAGCAGTGGCCCGCTGCGCCTCGGGCTGGTATTCGCGGCGCAGGTCCTCGTCCCAGTCGAAGCCGCCGGTCGCCAGGATGACCGCGGCCGCGGGCACCCGCTCGATGCTGCCGCCGCGGTCGATGACCGCCTCGGTCACGGTGCTGTTGACAGCGCCGTTGACAGTGCCGCCCGGTCCGGTGGTCACCCCGGTGAGCCTTGCGCCGGTCTCGATCCGGCCGCCCGCCTTGAGCACGCCGTCGGCGAGCGCGGCGGCCAGCGCGACGCCGTTGGCGCGCAGCCCGGCGGCCTCCCGCTGCCGCAGCAGCTTCCAGTCGAACCGGCAGGGGAAGCGCCAGCCCTCCCATTCGGCCTGGGTCATCGGCAGGTAGCCAGGGGGCACTCGCACCTGGCGAGCCTGCGGGGCCATCGCGGACAGGTCGGCCAGCTCCATGTCAAGACAGCGGCCGCCGGCAGTCGCCCCCGCCCGTTCTGGATGATAATCCGGGTAAGCCGGGCAGGCGGCGAACCGATGCGGAGACCTCTCCTCGACGAACCGGGCCATGGCGGGGGCGTTCGCGACGAACGCCTCGGTCAGGTGCGCGTACCTGGCGGGGAACAGGCCGCCGAGGTAGGTGCGGGCGGCCTCGGCCGAGTCGCCGGCGTTCTCCGGGCAGTGGTTGGCCGGCACCCAGACCCTGCCGCCGCCGAGCGCGGTGGTCCCGCCGAGCAGTTCCGACCGCTCGAGCACCAGCACGTCCGCGCCGCCCGCCGCGGCGGCGAGCGCCGCGACGAGGCCGCTCGCCCCGCTCCCCGCGACGATGACCTGGCCAGTCGTCATGACAGCTCCCATCCGGGCCTCTTGACGAGGGCATCAGCCTCCCATATCGTCGCTCAGCAAGCAACGCCTTGCGTAATCCGCAACAGCGGAGGCGAACGTGAGCGACGTGAACGGCGCGGAGCTGATCGCGGACTACCTCGTTCGGGCCCGGGTGCCTTACGTGGTGACGCTGTGCGGGCACGGAAACCTCGGCATGCTCGACGCGCTGGCGGCCAGGCAGGACGAGATCACGACGATCTCGGTGCACCACGAGGCGGCGGCCGGGTTCATCGCCGACGCTTACTACCGGGTGCGCCGCTCGCCGCTGGCCACGCTCACGTCGTGCGGACCCGGCTCCGCGCAGCTGCTCGTCGCGCTGGGCGCGGCGCTGATGGACTCCTCGGCGCTGCTCGCCATCACCGGCGACGTGCCCGCGACCCAGTTCGGCCGGCTGCCGTTCCAGGAACTCGGCAGGCACTACCAGGCGGACTTCCCCGGCGCGGCCCGGCCGTACGTGAAACGTTCCTTCCAGGCCACCAGGACCGACCAGCTGCCGGTGATGCTGCCGCAGGCGTTCGGCGCGATGCTGTCCGGGCGGCCAGGGCCGGTCAACCTCGACGTGCCGCTCAACGTGTTCGCGGAGCCCGCGCCGTCTGGCGTCACGCCGGCTGTGGCTGGTGCCCCGCCGCGGTCCGCCGCGG
>NZ_JBARCR010000387.1:0-12558 GCF_049794275.1 Trebonia sp. | reverse complement strand
ACGTTCGTGCCGGCTGTCCCCGCGATGATCCCGGCGATGTCGGCCAGCGAGCCGATCGCCGCGCGCCCGCCGGTCTTGGCCACGAAACGAGCCGCGGCCTCGACCTTCGGGCCCATCGACCCGGCCGCGAACTGATAGCCGGCCAGTTCCCCGGGCGTCACCCGGTCTAGCCTCCGCTGCCGCGGCGTGCCCCACTCGAGGTAAACGCCGTCCACGTCGGTGGCCATGACCAACAGGTCCGCGTGCACGTCCTCGGCAAGCAGTTCGCTGGCCAGATCCTTGTCGATGACCGCTTCGACGCCCCGCAGAGCACCGGGAGCTGACGACGGGTTCACGGTCGGGATGCCCCCGCCCCCTGCGCAGATGACCACGGCTCCCCGCTCCAGCAGCCAGGTAATCGGCTGGATCTCCAGGATCTGCCGCGGCTCCGGCGAGGGCACCACCCGGCGCCAGGCCGACCCGTCCTGCCGGAACGTCCAGTCCTTCCCGGCCGCCAGCTTGTCAGCGGCGTCCTTCTCATAGACCGGGCCGACGAACTTGGTCGGATGTGCGAACGCCGGGTCGGCCGGATCGACCGTGATCATCGTGAGCAGTGTGGCCACCTGATGCTCCGGCGGCAGCAGGCTCCGCAGTTCCTCCTGGATCAGATAGCCGATCATGCCCTGAGTGCCCGCGTCCAGCACGTCTAGCGGATACGGCTCGGCACCGGCGTACGCCTCGGCCTGCAGCGACAGCAGGCCGACCTGCGGGCCGTTGCCGTGCACGACCACGATGCTGTGCCCGGCAGCCAGCGGCGCGATCGCCTCCGCCGCGATCTTGATGTTCCGCCGCTGGACTTCGGTGGTCATCGGATCACCGCGCCTTAGCAGCGCATTACCGCCCAGCGCGATCACGATCCTCATAACCAGCCTCCTCGCTCGGGTGATCTGGCCGAGTCGTCTGCCAGGGTGCGCGAGCGCTGACCGCTCGGGCCTGACTCCTTGATGTTCGCCGGGCGATCTGATGAGTTCGTCACCCAATCGAGGGTGATTCAGAGCAGCCGCAGGTCGGCTGCCCGCCGCAGGGCCTGTGAGCGCGAGGTCGCCCCTAGTTTGCGGTAGATCGACCGCAGATGGGTCTTCACCGTGTTGCGCGAAACGTAGAGGATGTCCGCTATCTGCAGACAGGTACTGGCAGGCAAGAGCGCGAGGACGCGCTGTTCGGCAACGGTCAGGGGCTCGATGAGCACCCGGCCGGGCTGGCCGGCACCGTCCTGGGCCGAGCGCACCTCGAGAGCCGCGGTGATCAGCTGCTCGATAAACGGGTCTGGCAATAGTTCGGCGGCGTGCTCGACCAGGTAGGCCGATACCTCGGGTGAGGTCATAATGACGGTGTTCAGGAATCCCTGCCGGCGGGCTGCGTGGAGGGCGCTTCCCAGGATGCTCGCGACCGCAGGGTCGCCGCGCTCGATCGCGACGGCGGCGAGCAGTAGCTGGCGCACCAGCGCGAGGCGTGGTGTCAGGCCACCCGGCGTTGCTGCCTGCAAGTGTTGCTGCGCGGCGTGGTGATCGCCGCCGGCCAGGGCGATCCTGGCCTGCAGCAGTTCGCGGCGGACGCCGGGAAGCCTGTTGACCAGCTCGGCTGGGGAGCGCAGGTCGCCGAGCGACAGGCGCAGCAGCGCCTCCTGCTCATCGGCCCGGGCCAGCAGCGCCGAGCTTGCATGGGCCAGGGCCAGCCGCGCCGAGTCGATACTGGCCAGCGCTTCGCGGAACTGCCCGCGCGCGGCCCAGATCTGGCTCTGGTCCAGCAGCGCGAGGAACTCAAAGAGCGGCAGCTGCGGCTCCGACAGGTGCAGCACCTGCTCGGTAAGGCGTTCGGCGGTGTCGGTGTCGCGCTGCTCCAGCGCGAGGCCGGCCAGTGCGCGCAGGTGATCTATGGCGAAGAAATGCCGGTCGAATCCCAGCCGCCGTGCGGCGGCTTCGGCGGATCTGGCGGCATCGGCCGCCTCGCCCAGGCAGCCGGACTCCAGCCGTATCAGCGCCAGGGCACCAGGTACCAGTACCTGTTTGGCCGGTTCGGGGGATGAAGGCATCTCCAGGATCGCGGCTGACTCGCGTTCGACGGCCTGGAAAGCGTCCAGGCAACAATAAACGCGCAGGAGGATCAACGGAACAAATGCGTTCCACTCGTCGCTGAGGTGCGTCTGTTCCTGGATCGCCCGGGCTCGCAGGGCCTCACCCACGGCCATCGGCAGCTGGCCGGTCACCACGTAACGAATTGACCGGATCGCCGCCGCCCGGGCCGCCAGCTTCGACTCCGGCTCGATCGACGGCCGGGCCTTCTCGAACAGGTCAAGGTACTCGCCGCCGCGGACCGTGTCGCCCGACAGCAACAGGTCGGCGGCCAGCGCCAGCAGCTCATCGGGGGCGTTCACTAGCACCGACGAGTCGACCGTTTTCAGGTCCGGCAGTTCGGGAAGTGCCGGATCGCTCAGGAAGTCAGTCACCACCCGGTCACGCAACAGGGCCAGGGCCCGGTCGCCTTGCCGTGCGGCCAGGAAGTGGCGGGCAGCGCGGCGGATGTCACCGACGGACTCGAAATGCCCGGCCGCCCGCCGCTGCAACATTCGTTCCCGGGCCGGGTCCCTGGCCCGCAACTCCGCCCGCATGATCTGGCGTACCAGGCGATGACACCGGAAACGGGTCCGCTCCTCGTTAACTGGCACCAGGAACAGGTGCGCGGCGTCGATGGCGTGCAGCAGCACCGCCGCGTCTTGCGCACCGCTGACCGCGGCGCACGTATCCACGGTGAGCTCGCTCAAGACGGACGTGTCGAGCATGAACCGCGCCACCTCGGGTGGCTGCTGGTCGAGGACCTCTGTGACGAAGTAGTCGGCGATCTCCTGGCCGCGGACCCGTAGCGCCCTCGCCACACGGACCGGATCCGTGGTGCTGCGCAGCGACAGCGCGGCCATTTGCAGGATCGCGGGCCACCCCTCGCTTCGCTGATGGAGCACCGCGAGGTCGGCACCGGATAGCTGGACGCCGAAGTTCGACAGCAGTTCGCGGCTATCAGCCAGGGAGAAATACAGCTCGCGATCGCGAACCTCGCACAGCTCAGCTGAGACCCGCAGCCGGTGCAGCCGCAGCGGAGGGTCAAAACGCCCGGCCAGCACCAGCTGGGTAGTCTCGGCCGGCCAGCACTCGACCAGGTCGTTCATGTCCCTCGCGACCGCTGGTGCCGCGACATGGAAGTCGTCGACGATGACGGCCGACCCTGCGGGCAGCTTGGCGGCATCGTTGGCGATGGACGCAATGACGTCAGGCGACATCTGCCGGTCCGACGCCAGCAGGTCAGCGGCGTCGCGGCCGAAGGCCGGCTTGATGGCGCGCGGGGCCCCGACGAACCCGGTCCAGAACCGGAGCGGGTCGGCGTCGGCGCTGTCGCAGGACAGCCAGGCGGTAACGCCAGCTGGCCGCGACTCGGTCCAGTCCGCAAGCAGTACGCTCTTGCCGGCCCCCGCCGACCCTACGACAGAGGTCAGCCGCCGACTCGCCCCTGCCGTCAGCTGGTCACGCGGGCTGGATCTCGCGACCAGGGTGTCCGGCAAGGCCGGCGGGCTGAACTTCGCCAGCGCGAATTGCGGATCTCGAGCCGCGTCATGCTCAATGGTCACGCTGTCCGCCTACGAAACGTCCCATCGCAATTTCCAGCTAATCCGAAAACTCCGAGGCCGTAAGTAAACCTCCTATGGAGCCTAGGTGCAAGGGACCAAGGTCCCCTATGAGGAGGCAACTCGCTCCGGGCCATCGTCCATCTTCGCTATCCATCGCTCCCGCAATGGCGCGATCATCGCTTTGTGGACGATCGCGACCCGGTCCCCGTCCGGCCTTCGATCTCCATGCTGTCCCGCAGGTGCAGCATCCGTTCCTGGATCTTGCACAGCTCACGGCCGTCCATTCTTTCTGCCAAACAATGCCGCCACCCTCCGTTTTCGCTGCGACGTCACACCGGTCATCACGCTCTATGGTTGGACCTGACAATGCCGTGTGCCTCATCCCTGGCGGGTGAGACCTGGACGGTCACCACTAGTCCGTTCCGAATGATCTATTCCTCCCGGAACCCGGGTGCGATGCTGACAGTGTCGAAGAAGACCGCAGGAGGAAGCGAGATGACCACAGGGCTCGACGTGACCTCGGCGGGCAGCCGGGATGTGCGCGCACCTCGAGGACCGCGACATCACCGTGGTGGACACGCATCAGGTGGGGGCGGCGCCGGAACGATGACCGAGCCCGGTGACTCACCCCGGGAGGGGTGAGCCCGCCCCGGCACCTACGGGATGAGACTGTGACTAGAGACAGTCGTGACGGGCGTGGCGTCACAAACGGGCGCTTTCGATCCGCAGCTGGAGGGACGGCGAGCCAATGACTGCTCACGGCCGTGGGACCGTGGCGGCTCCGCCTGCTCACCGGGCCTTGAAACGCTGGGTGCCCGGGCTCGGGATGGTCGCGTCCTACCGGCGGGAGTGGCTGGCCAAGGACATCGTCGCCGGGATAGTGCTCAGTACGCTGCTGGTGCCGCAGGGCATGGCGTACGCGGAACTGGCGGGCCTGCCGCCGATCACCGGGCTGTACACCTCCATCTTGTGCCTGCTCGGGTACGCGGCGTTCGGTCCGTCACGGATCCTGGTGCTGGGCCCGGACTCCGCGCTCGGATCGATGATCGCCGCGACGATCCTGCCGCTGGCCGGCGCCGACGGCGACCCGAAGCGGGCCATCGCGCTGGCGTCGATACTCGCGCTCATAACCGGGGCGATCATGACCCTGGGCGGCGTGGCCAAGCTCGGGTTCATCGCCGACCTGATCTCAAAGCCGACCATGATCGGGTACATGAACGGCCTGGCACTGACCATCTTGGTCGGGCAGCTGCCCAAGCTGTTCGGGTTCAAGGTCGATGCCGAGGACCTGATCGGGGAGATCGACGGGTTCGTCAAGGGCCTGGCGCACGGCAAGGCGGTAGCCGCGGCGGCCGCGGTCGGAATCGCCGGGATCGTGCTGATCCTGGTCCTGCAGCGCTGGCTGCCCAAGCTCCCGGCCGTGCTGATCATGGTTGTGCTCGCCATCGTGGCGACGACCGTGTTCAGCCTCGCCGATCACGGGGTCGACCTGGTTGGGGTGCTTCCGAAGGGGTTCCCGCCGCTCACCATCCCGCACGTCCGCCTAGCCGACCTCGGACCTCTGTTCGCCGGGGCCGCCGGGATCGCACTGGTAGCCCTGGCCGATACGATCTCCACGGCATCGGCGTTCGCCGCCCGCACCGGGCAGGAGATCGACGGCAACGGCGAGATGATCGGGATCGGCGTGGCGAACCTGGCCGCCGGGCTGTTCCAGGGGTTCCCGGTCAGCACCAGCGGGTCGCGGACCGCGGTGGCCGAACGGTCCGGCGCCAAGACCCAGCTCACCGGGGTCACTGGGGCCGTGGTGATCATCGTGATGATCGTGCTGGTCCCGGGCCTGTTCCGGAACCTTCCCTCCCCGGCCCTGGCCGCCGTCGTGATTACCGCATCGCTGTCGCTGGCGGACATCCCGGGCACTGTGCGGTTGTGGCGGCAGCGCAAAGCTGAGTGCCTGCTGTCGGTCGCCGCGTTCGCGGGCGTTGCACTGCTCGGCGTGCTGCCCGGGATCGCGATCGCCGTGGCGCTGTCCATCCTCAACGTGTTCGGTCGGGCCTGGTGGCCGTATGACACCGAGCTCGGGCGCGTGGAAGGGCTGGAAGGCTATCACGACGTGCACTCCTATCCGGAGGCGCAGCACCTGCCCGGCCTGGTGATCTACCGGTTCGACAGCCCGCTGTTCTTCGCCAATGCCACCACCTTCCGGGATCAGGTCCGGCGGCTCGCCCGGGCCGACCCGCCGCCGAGGTGGATCCTCATCGCCGCTGAGCCCATGACCGATGTCGACACCACCGCATCGGACGTGCTGGAAGATCTCGACGAGACGCTGAACGCCCAGGGCATCAGCCTGGTCTTCGCCGAGCTCAAGGACCCGGTACGGCGCAAGATCGAACGCTACGGCCTCACCCGCACCATCGACCCGAACCACTTCTTCCCGACCATCGAATCGGCGCTGGCCGCCTTCCGCCAGGAAACGGGTGCCGAATGGACCGCCGACGGAGGGGCCGCGGCCGGCGACCAGGCGGCGCCGGGGCCCTGACGCGCATCCGAGGCTGCGCAATCACCCGCGCATGGGTGACGACATCCGAGTTCGGCGCGTAGCCGGCACCGGCCCGATGCAGGGACGACTTCACGCTACCGGGCGGGATGCCTCGTCAGCGATTGCCGCCAATTCCCGCGGACTTGCTTGCCGGTCTTCTAGAACGGTGTGGGGATGTGCCGCAAGGGCAGGTCGGGCTGGACGTAGCCCCCGTCCTTCTGCCGCTTGGGCAGTGTGATGTCGCGGTGGGCCAGCGGCTTGTAGGGGATCTGGCTGAGCAGGTGGCTGATGACGTTGAGCCGGGCGCGCTTCTTGTCGTCGGCGTCGGCGACGTACCAGGGAGCCCACGCGGTGTCGGTCGCGGCGAACATCGCGTCCCTGGCCCTGGAGTAGTCAAACCAGCGGCTGTAGGACTTCAAGTCCATAGGCGACAGCTTCCAGATCTTCCGCGGATCATTGATACGGCTCTCCAGCCGCCGGGTCTGCTCGTCGGGGCTGACCTCCAGCCAGTACTTCAGCAACAGGATGCCCGAATCGGTCATGGCCTTCTCCACGGCCGGCGTCAGCTGCAGGAACCGCTCGGTGTCCTCTGGCGTGCAAAAGCCCATAACCGGTTCGACGCCGGCCCGGTTGTACCAGCTGCGGTCGAAGATCACCACCTCGCCGGCCGCCGGGAAGTGCTGGACATACCGCTGGACGTACATCTGCGACTTCTCCCGCTCAGTCGGAGTCGGCAGAGCCACCACCCGGAACACCCGCGGGCTGACCCGCTCGGTGATCCGCTTGATCGTGCCGCCCTTCCCCGCGGTGTCCCGGCCCTCGAAGACCACGCAGATCTTGGCCCCGGACTCCTTCACCCACTCCTGCATGGCCACGAGCTCACCATGCAGGACCCTTATCTGCCGCTCGTACTCCTTCCGCCTCATCTTCGGGTGCGGCCCGGCCTCGGCCTGTTCCCTCGCGACAGGCGAGGGCTGAGCCGTCGCGTCGTGCCGGCCATGCGCGTTCTTCTTCTTCGCGGCCATAGCGCTACCTCCGATCAATAGTTTGGCCCGGATGGGGCACACCTGCGAGGTGCCGCAGCCTGGACCAGCTCACTGAGGGCTTCGGCGCCGGGACGCCCGGGCGGTCACGTGGCACCCAGACGCGCAGCGCGCCCGGGGAGATCGCGCAGGTGACCGGGGTCGACATCAAGACCGACTCACCGTCGACGCCGACCGGGATCTGCGGCGTGTCGGCGATGATCTCGACCTGTTTGGTGGTCAGCACCTTCACGCCGGTGGAATGCTTACCCCGGAGGAGGCCAGCGGCCTGCCAGGCGCTGCCTACCGTGACACCGACGACTCCGAGGCTGCCGCGATCCAGCCGCACGCGACGGCCCAGGCCCGCGATGTCCCCGGTTCCGTACGGATTGTTGGACACCAGAAGCGCCTGCGGCGCCTCGATCTCCGTGCTGTCCGCCCGTACGCGCAGGCGTGCCCCACGGTGGCCCTGCAGCAGGTCGGGGAGCGTATTCAGCGTCGTGTTCAGCTTGTCGCCACGGTAGGCAGGGGTCTCGACGATCTCGGCGTATGCGCCGAACGACGCGTTGTTGACGAACGTCTGACCGTTGATCACCCCGAGGTCCACCCGCAGTTCGACGCCATCGGACAGGGCGCCCAGACAGGCGGACGGGTCCTCGCGGTCCAGACCCAGGTCGAGCGCGAAATGATTGCGCGTGCCAGCGCTGATCACCACGAACGGGATGCCGTACCCGGCCGCAATGCCGGCCACCAGGGCCTGCGTGCCGTCGCCTCCGGCCACGCCTAGCAGATCGGCGCCCCGCTCAACGGCCTCACGAGCGACCTTGGCCACGTCGACGGGCTCGGACCCGCCGATGAGGAACACCTCGACGCCGAGGTCTTCGGCCTTGCGCTTCAGGTCGAACTTCCCGACCTTCCCGCCGCCGGACTTCGGGTTCATGATGAAGTACGGGTGCCGGGCGGGCGGTCGCGCCGGGTGCTCGGGCATGCGCCAGTCCGGCTGGTTCCCGGCCAGCGCCAGCCGCGCGGTTATGCCCGCCAGCAGCCAGACCACGGCCGACAGGACCGCGACCCACAGCAGGTCCCTGAACGCGTAAACGACGACCACGGCGATCGGCGCCAAGACGAAGACCGCGAGCGACAGCCAACGCCACAGGCCCCGCCGGGAAAGGAAAACGTATGCTGCGGCCAGGCCCACCAGCGCGGCCGCCACGCCCACGCCAAGCATAGCCAGGCTCTTCAACCCGGCGACGACCACCAGGATCACGATCGCCGCGCCCGCGAGCACGAAGCTGAGACGCGCCAGCCAGCGCTGTGAGGGCGTGCTTTCAAGGCCAGGCGTCACGTCTGCCATACCAGCATCATGGCGAACCGAAGACCCTTGGCGCATCACCCAGAGCCGGGTGACTGTGCGGCCAGTCTCCTCGCTCGGTGATCTGGCCGAGCCGCCAGCAGCCAGACTCAGAGCAGGTGCAGCTCGACTGCCCGCTCGAGGGCCGCCGAGCGTGACGCCACCCCGAGTTTGCGGTAGATCGACCGTAGGTGGGTCTTCACCGTGTTGCGTGAAACGGCGAGTGTCCCTGCGATCTGCAGATAGGTGCTGGTCGGCAGGAGAGCGAGAACGCGCTGCTCGGCAGCGGTCAGGGACTCGGCGAGCACCCGGCTGGACCGCGCGGAGCCAGGCTGGATGGCGCGCACCTCGAGCGCCGCCGCAACCAGCTGATCGATGAACGGATCTGACCGCAGCTGGCCCGTGTGCTCAACCACATAGCCGGCCACCTGCGGTGCGGTGGTGATCACGGTGTTGAGAAAGCCCTGGCTGCGGGCTGTGTGCAGAGCGCCAGCCAGAATGCTCGCGGTTGCGGGATCGCCGCGCTCGATCGCGGTGGCGGCGACCAGTAGCTGGTGTACCAGCGCCAGGCGCGGCGTTAGGCCGCCCGGTGTTACTGCTCGCAGATGCTGCTGCGCGGCGTGGTGATCGCCACCGGCCAGGGCGATCCTGGCCAGCAGCAGTTCGCGGCGGACGCCAGGAAGCCTGCCGGTCAGCTCAGCCGGAGAGCGCAGGTCCCCGAGGGACAGGCGCAGCAGCGTCTCCTGCTCATCGGCCCGGGCCACCAGCGCCGGGCTGGCCCCCTTGGCGAGGACCTGCCGTGCTGACTCGACGGTGGCCAGCGCCTCGCGGGCCTGCCCGCGAGCCGCCCAGATCTGCGCCCGGTCCAGCAGCGCCAGGAATTCGAAGAGCGGCCGACGCTGCTCGGTTATCGAGAGTACTTGTTCGGTGAGCTGCTCCGCGGTGTCGAGGTCGCGGCGTTCCAGCGCGAGGCCGGCCAACGCGCGCAGATAGTCCACTGCGAAGAAATGCTCGCTGAATCCCAGCCGCCACGCACCTGCCTCGGCGGCCCTGGCCGCATCGGCCGCCTCAGTTAGCTGGCCGACCTCGAACCAGGCCAGCGCGCGCGCAGCTGGCACCATCACGAACGTGACTGGTTCGGTGACCATGGGTAGCGCGAGAGCTGCGGCTGCCTCGCGCTCGGCCGCAGGGAAGTCGCCCAGACAGGTATACGCGCGCATGAGGATCAGCGGGACGGTGATGTCCCATTCGTCGGTGAGCTGCGCTCGCTCCTGGCCAGTCCGGGCGGTCAGGGCTGCCCGCACACCCCTTTCCAGCTGGCCGGCCACCGCGTAGCGGAACGACTGAAACGCTGCGAACCGGGCGGCCAGCCTCGAATCGGCCGGAATTTTCCCGCCGCGCTCGAGCAGGTCAAGGTACTCACCGCCGCGAGCTGTATTACCCGCCAACAGGAGGTCGGCGGCTAGGCCCAGCAGGAGTTCCGGGTTCCCGGCCAGCATCGACGGATCGACCGTGCTCAAGACCAGTGGCTCCGGCGCCGTCGGGACGCGCAGGAAGTCAGGCACGACTCGGTCCTGCAGGAGCGCCAGGGCCCGGTCAGCCTGCTGCGCGGCCAGATAATGGTGGGCCGCACGCTGGGCGTCTCCGGCAGCCTCGAACCATTCTGCCGCCCGCGACTGAAGCACCTGCTCGCCGGTGTGGTCCCGGGCGTGCAACTCGGCGCGCAGGACCCCGCGCACCAGACGGTGGTACCGGAAGCTGGTCCGGTCGTCGTCGAGTGCCTCCAGGAACAGGTGAGCGGCATTGATAGCGTGCAGCAGCGCGGCCGCATCCTGCCGTCCGGTGACCGCGGCGCATGCGTCCGCGGTCAGCACCCCGGTCAGGATGGAGGTGTCGAGCATGAACTGGGCCAGCTCGGGCTGCTGCTGCTCGAGAACCTCGGAGACGAAGTAGTCGGCGACGGCGTGGCCGCCGACCTCCAGTACCCGCGCCAGCCGCGCCGGGTCCGTCGTTCCTTGCAGGGACAGTGCCGCCATCTGCAGAGCGGCAGGCCACCCCTCGCTTCGGTGATGGAGCAGCGCCAGGTCAGCATCGGACACCTGAACGCCGAACTTCGCCAGCAGGTTACGGCTCTCGGGCAGGGAAAAGTACAGGTCGCGGTCGCGGATCTCGTTCAGCTGACCCGTTATCCGCAGCCTGTGCTGCCGCAGCGGAGGGTCAGAGCGGCCGACCAGCACCAGCTGGACGATCTTGGCCGGCCAGTGCTCGACGAGATCGGTCATATCCGGAGCCACCGCGGCCGCCGCGAAATGGAAGTCATCCACGATGACCGCCGAGCCCGGAGGCAGCTTCGCGGCATCGTTGGCGACCGACGCGGCAACATCAGCCGACATCCGCCTGTCCATCGCCAGCAGGTCGGCGGCATCGGCGCCAAACCCCGGGTCAATAGCCCGCAGCGCCTCGACGAAGCCAGCCCAGAACCGGACCGGGTCAACGTCGGCCCGGTCACACGACAGCCAGGACGTCATGCCGGGTGGCCGCGCCGCCGCCCAGTCCGCCAGCAGCACGCTCTTGCCCGCCCCGGCCGACCCCACCACAACAGTGAGCCGCTGAGCAGCTCCCGCCGTCAGCCGGTCATGCAGCACAGACCTTGTGATGAGCGTAGTGAGCAGCGCCGGAGGCCGGAACTTCGTCCGCGCGAACCGCGTGCCCTGCAAGGGGCTGTGTCCAGCTGTCGCGCCATCTGCCATAAAGCCTTGGTTTCCGGGCCCCGCCAGGCCCATAAATCTGTTCCTCGCTGCTGTGGTCCCCAAGTTGCCGATGCGAGTCCGACCGTAACGCGCGGGCTTATTTGACCACGGCGCGGGAGACGGGGTCATCACCCACCACGGGCGAACCTGGGCTGTGTTTCTGCTGCGCCGTGAGAGGCTGGTGATTCGATTGGTGAAAATATGCGCAACGGGCATGGGCTTGCTGCCGAATCTCAGATCACCCTCGATAGGGCGATTGCGAAGCGGCCGGCGGCCGGGCAGGGTGGAGACACGAAACAACAGCTAAAAGGCCCGGGGGGTGTAACCCGGTGGAAGCACAGACGTATGAGATCACGTTTTTGGGGCAGGCGGGCACCACGCTGCGCGCGGAGTTCGAGGATTGCGAGGTAACCATAGGTCCCGGCACGACCACCCTCCGGACCGAACTGCCGGATCGGGGCGCTCTGTCCGGGCTGATGGAGCGGATCAACGGCCTGGGACTCGACGTAATCGACGTGAGTCTCGTGGCGGCGCCCGAACGATAACAGGCCCAGGTCACCCGTTGGCGAGTGAAGACGCGGGCCCGTGCGGACAAGTCCGAGATCCGCGAACTTCCCACGGGCCATCGGATCGGCGCGGGTGACCGCGTTCGGCGTTAGTAACGTGGCCCCGCCCGGCGCGGTGGTAGGCGGGCTGGTGATCGCCGTGGGTACACGGGTCGGCGGCTCCGCTGGTCGTCCTCACCGCCCTGGTGGCGTCAGTGTGCTGCGCGGTCAGCATCGCGGAGTTCGCCCGGCGGCTGCCGTCAGCCGACTCGCTGTACACCTACAACAGCCACGCGCTGGGTGGGGCCGGAGGGTTCCCGACCGGCTGGATGATGGTCTTCGCGTACGCGCTGTACGTGCCCGCGGGTATCGCGCTGACCAGCGCGTACGCATTGCAACTGCTGGCCGTCAGCGTCCTGGTCAAGGTCGGGCTTGCGGCCGGTCTCTGATGGGCCTGCTGCCGCTCACGGCTCTTGCCGGCCTGCGATAACCACCGGCTGCCCCGGGACATTAGATGCGGCCCGGGGACCGGCGGAATCACCCTTGCGAGGGTGACGACATTCCAGGACGGCTCGGCAGGCTGGACTTGCAAATTCCGGCGATTCTTATCTTTGGGAGACCGAAATGACGTCGGCGACAATAAGGCAAACCAGGGACGCAAGCCGCGGCGAAGGCTACTGGATGATCGTCTTCGCGGCC